>NZ_JBXGGI010000148.1:0-14535 GCF_056854775.1 Mannheimia sp. | reverse complement strand
TTACGGCTTGGCTAGCATCAAATTTCTCACCACACTGCTCTTCCAAACGAGCCAATGCCGATTGTGCCGTGTGCCACGCCGGGGCATTTTTCGCTAATTGCTGATATTGTTGATTCAGTTGCTCACGCTGTTGGCGTTGGGTTGAACGCTGCTCTACGAAATCAGATAATTCCGCCTCTAAATCTTCTAAACGTGCTTGTTGCTCTTCAAAATATTGCTCAAGCTCTTCGCCTGAATCTAAAGAAAGTTGGGCTTTTTGATTAAATTCCGCCAACAAACGTTCGGCATTTTGTTGTTGATGTAAGCGATGCTCTAATTCATTGAGTTTTTGGCGTAACGCTACCGCTTGTTGAGCTTGCATTTTTTGCTCAGGGAAAGCGGAAAGCAGCGAACGAGCCTCTTCCCACGCTTGCGAGCGGTCAATTTCCCCTGAAATTTTGCAAACTAGCTCGTAGGCTTTCTCAAACTGCGTTTTCGCCATATCCGATACGGCTAAACGCTGTTCAAGATCGAATACTTTATCGGTCAGGTCCTCTGCTTGAGCCTCAAATTCGGCGTGATAATCTTCAATATTATTCAAGTCTAAATTTGCCAAGCCGGTTAATTGTTTCGCTTTTTCTAACGCATTAATCGCTTGTTGATATTGCAACGCTCGGGTTTGTTGAGCATCTAAGGCTTGTTGGTAATCCGCCATTTGCGAGCGAAGTTCTTCAACGTGATCGTCTGCCTGATCAGCTCTCGCCTGAGCGTTTTCCGCCAAATCAGCAATTTCTTCCAATGCCTCTTGTTGTTCTTCCAACTTGATATTCAGCTCTTCCACTTCATCTTGATAGCGTTCGATTTTTTCTTGATGGCGTAGTGCGTTCATCACTAAATTAAGATGATCGTTCGCACTATTATATTCTGCCTCTAACGTATTTTCGGTTTCAGAGATGTCTGCGGTTTCACGGCTAAATTCCACAAAGCGTTGCTGCTCAAGCAAAATTTTCGATTTCGCCGCATACCACTCTTTACGTTGCTCTAACGCTTGTAACACATTGCCTCGGCGTTCGTTGGCATTACGCATATAATCTGCCGATACATAATTGGTCGATTCGGTAATCAAACGTTTGAACATATCGCGATCAGACTGGGTAACTTTGATCGCCTCTAACGTCATACGGTTTTCACGCAAAGCCGATTCCATATCTTGGAACGCTTGGCGAACGCCTGTATTTTCCGGCAATAAGTAATCACGCAGCGATTTGGTAATCACGCTGGAAATACCGCCGTAAAGTGATGCCTCAATTAATTTATAGAATTTACTGCGATCAGCCGCTGAACGTAAACGTTTTGGAATCACGCCTAAGTCGAACATAAAGCTGTGGTAATCGGTAATGGAGTGATATTGCTTAAATTGAACCTCTGTGCCTTCAAATTTATCTTTTAATTCATTTAACGGCAGCACACGGGCTTTTTCGCCCAGTTGTTCGGTTAAAAGGCTGATAATGCTTTGATCTGCTGGAATGTTTTGCACCGAGAACGAGCGGATATCCACTTTTTTATCACGCCCCACAATTTGCTGTAAACGCACACCGGTAATAATTCGCTGACCACGAGAGTTAAGCGATTCCAACACCGCATAACAGACACCGGCTTTTAATTTACCGTATAAACCTTTATCACGAGAACCGGAAGTCGAGCCGGCTTCGGTGGTATTACGGAAGTTAAGCAAAGTTAAATCCGGAATTAACGCCGTCACAAAACCCGCCATTGTGGTGGATTTACCCGCACCGTTACCGCCCGAAAGCGTAGTAACTAATTCGTCTAAATCAAAAGTACGGGCAAAAAAACCGTTCCAGTTGATTAGGGTTAAAGACTGGAATTTTCCGCGTTTTACACCTTCGTGGCGAGGCATAACAGGTGCAAGAGTAGCTGCTTGTTCCATTGGGTTTTCGTCTAATAATTCAATGTTTTCCATTCTTGATTATTCCTCATCAGCCACTTCTGTATCATCTAAATCATTTGCAAGATTTTCATCTAATTCAACCGCTTGTTCAGCTAAAAGTGAAGGCGTTGTAGCCTCACCATCACGAATTAAGCGTAATTGTGCCTCGCGTGGATCATCACCGGTACGTACATCTGCACCAAAGCGGAACACTGCTTCTGCAATCACAAATTTTTTGCTGTTTTGCTCGCCAATGCGGGTAATAATGCCGATTCGAGCCAAACGGCGTAATGCTCCACCCACTTTTTCCATCAATTTACCACGATCTAAGTCCGAGCCTGTTGAACGTGGGTTTACCGCTTTTAGTAATTTGCTTTCATCGGCTAAATTCAACAATTCTTCATACACATCGTCATAGCTAAAAATACCTTGCTGAGCCAAGCGTTCCGGGCTTAAATAGAGATAGCATAAGACTTTACCGACCAACATTTCCATTTCAGACATTGCCGCACGGTTAATGAGCGTTGATGCCTTCGGACGTAAATAGAAAAAGCCTTCCGGTGCACGAATTAATTCCACGTGGTAACGGCGGTAAAACTCTTCCAGCTCTGTTTGGAAATCCATCAAAAATGCGTGTTCATCAAGGGATTCTGTGTTGATGTGACGACCGGCACGCAGTTGGCTGTCAAGCTGTGGGAAAATTGGGTTGGCAATCGCCACCGCCAATTTCGGGGAAATAACGTCTTGGATATTGTCTGTCATTTTGTGTTCTCTTTGCTAAATTTTCTCTAAAAACGACCGCTTGTTACTGATTGTATTGGGCTATTTGTTATATTGATCGATCACATTTGCCTGTACTTCGGCACCACGTTCATTAATGGCTTGCCATTGCGGATAAACGGCTTGGTTGTCTTGGCTTGCCATACCCAATTTCACTGCTTGATCCACAATAATTCTTGCCACATCAAAATGGCGGGATTCAGGGAACATTGCTAACTGATCACGCAAAATTGCCCCTAAATCAATCGGCTTGCCTTCCGCACGATAAGGTGCAAGATGAGCTTGCATTGTCGCAATAATTTGTTCTTGCACATCAGACAACGATTCATATTCCAATTCGCTTGGCAATTCACCAACTGATTCTGCCTCATTGAGCATCGCTTCATCATCACGCAGATCTAATAAAGGCTCTGCTTTTGCGGTGTAAAGCAACCAAGGGGAATTATAGTAATCTTGAATAGATTGGCGTAAACGCTGACCGAATACACGGTTTTTATCCATATCTATGGCGGTACGGATAAATTTATGCACGTGGCGGTCGTAGCCGATCCAAAGATCGATCGCCTGTTGCCCCCAACTGATAATGCGGTCAAGTTTATTTTGCAGATTCACGATAAGCTGGTCGATAAAATCTAAATCATCACGAGCTATTAAACAGCTTTGAATACGCAATAATTGGGCTTGTAATTTATCGCCGGCAGCATTTAACGTATCTTGCAATTCACGCAAATTGCCCGAAGTTTCATCTAACAACTGCTCACAGCTCATAATCGCCTCGTGCCAGTTTTGGCGTAACAATTCCGCAATTCGCTCACGAATTTGGTGCTGGTTTTCATCCATAATGCGTTGGGAAAGATCGATACTGTCAAAAATTTCCGCCACCGAATATTTCAACGGAGCAAACACATTATTCCGCCAAAAACGCTCATCTTTAACCTCTGCCGTCCCCTCTTCCGCAGCAACCGAGGCACGCTGGATTTCATCCGCCACAATCGAAAGTTGAATGGAAAGGCGTAAATTGGAAAATTCACGCTGACGAACGTAATAATCAGAAATCCCCACACCAAGCGGTGTTACCCGATAAATCGCCAATCCTTCGGTAAACTCGCTGGTAAAACGGTTTAATAAACGCTGTCTTACCAAGTCGTTAATCGCATTATTGGCACGTTGGGTAAAGGTGGAATCCGACTGCTCAAACGCATTAGATACATAGCGGAAAAGATCGATAAGATCACTTTCTAATAATTCACCATCGGTCTGTTCTTGATTGTAAATAGAAATCGCAAGTAAGAAAGCGAGGCGGTCGGAAGAGAGTGAAAGGGAAAATTCACGATCCTTCGTCCACGAAATGAGTTCTGGAATAGTCTGTGCCAATTCGTTCTGCATACGGCTTAATCTTTGATTTAATATAAAGTAGAAAAATAGTCCACATTGTAACTGAATGGAAGACAAATGGGAATGGAAGGATAAAATGCAAACCTTAATTTTTACAAACTACCCTAACTATTTATAATACTTTCTCAACAATTTCACACTATCTTCAAATATACAAGCGGTTATATTTTCTCAATTTTTTGCAAATCGCTAATTTTCTGCACCAAGCCCGCCAAACTTTCCGCCTGCATTTTTTCCATCACACTGGCACGATGCACTTCCACTGTTCTAACGGAAATCGCTAATTTATCAGCAATTTGCTTGTTAATGTAGCCCTGCATAATATACGGCACTACATTCCGCTCTTTTTCTGTCAATTTCGCGTAATTTTGCGAAATTTCGCGAATTTTAACCGCTTGTTCACTCACTTTTTCAGCTGCTGCAATCACCTGTTTTAACTGTTCAAATCTGACCGGTTTCTGTAGAAAATCTACCGCCCCATTTTTCAGCTCACGCACCGCCATCGGCACATCGCCGTGTGCGGTCATAATCACCACCGCCAGCGTGGAATTTGCCTCTCGCAGTTTTTGATGCACTTGCTGACCGTCTAACAGCGGCATACGAATATCAAGCAACACCACGCCGAGTTGGTGTAAATCCGCCTGCTCGATAAATTCCACGCTGTTTTGCCACGTTTTGATTGGCAGGTTGAGTGGGGAGAGTAGAAATGCCAAGGCATCTAAAATCGTTTCGTCATCATCAAGAATGTGAATTTGCATTTTGTTTTTCCATTATTTTTCCCTGCACGAGCCGTGCAGGGTTATTAAATCCGAGCTACTCCGTAGCTCTCTATCACTTAGTCGCGGAGCGACTAGGATTATTTAGCCTAGTACTGCTCGTACTAGGTCTGATTACGAGGTATTGATAGCGTGACTTTCGCTCCTTCTTTCCCATTACTCAACGCAATCTCGCCGCCAATCGATTGCATCAGCCGTTGGCATAGCACCAAGCCTAAGCCCAATCCGTGCGGTTTGTCGCTGCGGAATGGGGCGAAGGGGAAAGCGAGTTGGGTGTCGGAAAAACCGCCTCCGTTGTCTTCGATTTCAATCGCCAAGCCGTTTTCTTGTGGTAAAAGGCGGACGGCAATTTCGCTCGCTCCCGTTTGCAGGGCGTTGAGCAGGCAGTTGGTCAGCACCTGTTCGAGCAAGGTGGCGTGAATTTCAAGGCGATAAAGGAGATCGGCGTGTAGTTGAATATGGGAATTTTGCCGATTTTCCACCGCCACAAATTCGATCACTTTTGCAATTAATTCGTTTAAAACCACCGCTTGCGGGGCGGTTTGCTGGCGGTTTTGTACCCAGTTGCGGATCGTCTGCATCGTATTCACACAGCGATCCACCTGCACGATAATTTTCGCCAAAATCTGGCGGGCGTAGCCGTCTTCGCTCTGATTTTTCAAGCCTTCGGCGTACATTCGGATCGCCGAAAGCGGTTGTTTCAGCTCGTGGGCAAAGCCGGTGGTCATCTCCCCGAGCAGACTGAGGCGGTCGGCACGGGCGAGTTCCTGTTGATACTGTTGCATCTCTCGGTGTGCCGCCCGCAACGCCTTGCTTTTGCGATAGACCTGATAGCGTAGCCCCGCCAAGTTGAGTAGGATAAAACCGGCGACTGCCAACAATCCGAATTTGTTGAGCAAAATCCAGTCTTGCACCGTCGCCCACAGGCTTTTTTGTTGTGGGTGGCGGTAGAGTTCACGCAAAATCAGGTCGGCTTGGAATGACGAAAATGGCGGTGTCCAACGGGGAAAATCAGGCGACTGGCTCGCCAAAAGTGCGGTTGAAATTTTGGCGGCAAGGGCGTTCGGCACATTCGGCATTGCCGCCAACGACCAGTTCGGTAGCAGCTCGGTACTGGCTTCGCAGCCACGAGCCTGAGGATTTTGCAAAATTAAGCGGAAATCCGACCGCTTGATCTTGCCCTCTTTCGCCAGTTCTTCCATCAAACAGACAGGGGCAATCGCCGCCTCAACCTGATTTTCCGCCAATAAAAACAAAGTGTTATCCACTGGAAAGCCGGAAAACCGCACATCAAAATCTCGGTTTTGTCGCATTCCTTGCCGATGAAATTCATAGTAGCCGAGCAAAAAACCGCCGAACGCATCGTTATCCACCGCACTCAAGGTTTTGCCTTTCAGATCGGTCAGGTGTTGATAAGGGCTGTCGGCACGCACCCAAATGCTACTGCCGACCGACCCGCCGTCCGCTGAATGAGGGCTGTTGAGCGTCGCCAACCAACGGACATTCTGCCTACTTAAATAGAAAAACTGGGCTTGGTTGGTCAGCAAAAAATCCAACTCCGCCCGACTGTTCGCCTCACCCAAGCCCAACGGAACAAGCTCAAACCGCTCATTCGGAAACTGCCAGTTCAACCAATCCACCCAAGGTTGCCAATGGGTGCGGGTGTAGGCCTCACCTCGCTGGGCGAGAATGCCGATTTGGTGGGTTTCGGCGGATAAAAAGGAAGAAAAGAGTAGAAAGAAAAAGGGAAAGAGGCGTTTCATTAGCGAGTTTCCGCCAAAAATTCACTGACGGAAATGATTTCGACATTCCGATAAGGGTTCATACTGAGCAGATCTTTTTTATCGCCTGTGACTAAATATTTCGCTTTTGCACTTACCGCCACTTCTAAAAATTTATTATCTTTGGGATCTTGGCAATCTGTAATCGTTTCTTTAATTTCCACGAACTTTACCGCATCCAACAAGTTGGCAATAAATTCTGCTCGCTCCTGAACAGTGAAATATTTAGCAAATTTCGGTCTGGCGGAGACCTCTAAAAATTCATCAAAAGTCGCTTGTGAGACACAAATCGTATAGCCCAATAAGGCTTTTTTCACGGCTAAATTGGGATTTGATTTTGGGAACAATAAACCACTAATCAGAATATTCGTATCAATCACTAAATAATCAGAGTGCATTACGTTCCTCATCAATCATTTTATCCAACTCTTCAAGCGTGATTTCTGCAAGAGCCTCCGGCGGATTGTTGTCTCGCTCGGCAAGCATTTCGAGCAAACGCTGTTTTGCCAATAATCGCCGAGCTTCAACCGCTTGATCGTAAGGAAACAGCACCATTGTCGGTCTGCCGTATTGGGTAATCGCTACGGGTGTTTTACCTTTCACAATATCGACAATTCTGCCAAACTCAGATTGAAATTGCTTGGAAGTGACCTCTTCAAATTGAGGGATAGTGATAGCTGTCATTTTGCTCTCCTAATGTGAGGAATTTTGGGTATGTTAGCTATTTTTAGGTTATAAATCAACCACTTCAAGCTAGCTATTGGGGGAGATTTTTTTCAAAAAATTTATAGACTTATCCTTGAAAGCTCATTATATAACCATATATTAAGGCAGATTCCTACAATCTATAATAGAAGGAGAATGATTTATGGGAAAAAATCAACATGTTGTTCCACGAGGCGATCAATGGGCTGTAGTGGGAGCTGGGAATGCCAAGGCTACTAGAGTTGTGCAAACCCAAAATCAAGCTATTCAAATTGCTCAAGATATTGCACGAAATCAGAAATCTGATACTAAAATACATGGAAAGGATGGAAAAATCAGAGCTGGAAATAGCTATGGGAATGATCCTCACCCACCCAAAGATAAGAAATAATATATAGATATTAATCATTGTAAGCGGTCGCTTTTTTGTAAATTTCCACACAAGACCGACCGCTTGCCCTCGCCCCCTTGACCCAAATCAAACTTCCCTCTGATATGTGGAAAACCACAATACCCACCCAATCTGCCCGTTTCTACAATACCCTCGTTGATTTTTAATGATTGTGGGGACGTATGGATATTACGAAACGATTATTTTTGAAGTCCGCCTTAACCGTGGGGGCGGCGGCGATGCCATTGTCGTCAGCCAAGGCGTTTATGCCAGACCGCCGTGATGGCGACGGGGCGAAACGCTACGGAATGTTGATCGATTTACGCAAATGTATCGGCTGTCAGGCTTGTACGGTGAGCTGTTCGGTGGAGAACGCCACGCCGTTGCACAGTTTCCGCACCACGGTGCGTCAGTATGAAATCACCAACGGTCAGCAAGTGGCGAATAATGTGGTGCTGCCACGCCTGTGCAATCACTGTGACCAACCGCCGTGCGTGCCGGTCTGTCCAGTGCAGGCGACCTTCCAACGCAAAGACGGCATCGTGGTGATCAACAACGAGCAGTGTATTGGTTGTGGCTACTGCGTACAGGCGTGTCCGTACGATGCCCGTTTCATCAATGAAGAGACCAAAACCGCCGATAAATGCACCTTCTGCTCGCACCGTTTGGAGGCAGGTTTACTCCCTGCGTGTGTGGAAAGTTGCGTAGGCGGGGCGAGGGTGATTGGCGATTTGAACGATCAGAAAAGCCAAATTTCGCAACTTTATCAACAACATAAAGACGATTTGAAAGTACTGAAACCGGAATCCGGCACGGTGCCACACGTCTTTTATTTAGGACTGGATGAGGCGTTTGTGAGCAAAATTGATGGCCAGCCGATGCTTTGGACGGGGGAGGCGTAAAATGATTCGTGAAGTATTAGTCGAACCGCAACATATTGTTTGGTTGCCGTGGATTGTTAATTATTTCTTCTTTGTCGGCGTGGCGGCAACGGCGGTATTCACTGCGGTGCTGTTTGCAAAAAAAGCCCAGAAACCGACCGCTTGCGAACAGTCGGCGGTGCTGGTCGCCTTTATCGGCTCGATTGTCGCCCCGGTGGCACTGACTGCCGACCTGCACCAGCCAAGCCGAATTCTGCATTTCTACACCGATTTTGCGTGGTGGTCGCCGATGGCGTGGGGGGCGATTATTCTGCCGCTGTTTAGCGTGGCAGTTGCCGGCTATTTTGTGCTGACTTTGGCACATAATGCCCAACCGAACCTGCCAAAATGGCTGGCGTGGCTTAACCTGCCACTCTTACGCAGTCAAGGCTTGTTATGGGCATTCCGCCTGTTTTCGGTGCTTACCGCAGTCGGCATTATCGGCTACACCGTGCTTGAAACCTACCAAACCGGCACAAGAGCCTTGTGGCACAGTGCGTGGCTGTTGCCGATTATGTTGTTCTCAGCGTGGGCGGTGGCGTTGGGCTTGACTCGCTTTATTACACGTAGGGACGCAATGCTTGCGTCCACGGACACACTCAGTGTGTCCCTACAAATCTTGTTAATTTTAACCGCACTTTCCATTGTCGGACTCGCATTCAGCAGTGAAACCACCCAACGTGATTTCGCCCTACTCTTCAACGGCTCAATAACCGCTTACCTTACCGGCATCTGCTGGCTAATTGCCCTTGTTTGCAGTTTTTCAAGAAAAAACCACCGCTTGCAATGGCTTGGTGTGCTTGCTCTGATCGGCTTCGGTTGGTGGCTACGCTGGGTACTGGTCATCCAAACCCAAACCATTGCCAAAACCAACGCTCTGCAAAATCCATATCACTTTGATTGGTTCGCGGTCGATGGCGGATTAGGGATTGTGGGGATTTTTGGATTGGCGGTTTGTGTGAGTGTGATGGTGAGCTTTGTTGTGAAATCACGTTAATCGATGAAACAAGCGGTCAAGTGCGGTCAGAATTTTGCAAATTTTGACCGCACTTTTTTTATGCACCAAAAAGTTATACAATGTATAATATCGAGTAAAAAAGGAGCGAGCAATGCAACTGGCAATTAAAAAATGGGGGAATAGTGTGGGGGTGCGAATTCCTGCTTCTATTCTTACCGCACTGCAATTACAAGCGGATAATTTAGTCAATATGCGGGCAGAAAACGGCAAAATTATTATTGAACCTATCCGCCAAGAATACAGTTTGGAACAGCTTTTATCGGGTATTACCGCAGAAAATTTACATCAAGAAATCGAGACTGGTGAACCTATCGGCAAGGAGCAATTATGAGTGAATATGTTCCCGATGTCGGCGATATTATTTGGCTGAATTTTACCCCACAAGCTGGACACGAACAGGCGGTGCATCGCCCTGCGGTGGTTCTCACCCCGGCAAGCTATAACCAACTTACTAGCTTGCTGATTTGTTGTCCGCTTACCACCAAAATCAAGGGCTATCCGTTTGAAGTACAGATCGTAGGCAAACCACAAAATGTAGTGCTTTCCGACCAAGTGAAAAGTCTTGATTGGCGGGTTCGTAAAGCGGAATTTAAAGGGAAGATTACAGAGAGTGAATTGGTGGAAATTCGGAAAAAGGTTGGGGTGTTGTTGGGGTTAGTATGAAAGAAAAAGTATTAGAACTATTAGATGAGAATTCTCAGCAACAAACTGATGAATGCCTGTATTACTTATCTTTACATCTACGTGCCACGCTTGAAAATCAAGGTGTGGCTACACTATTTAATGAGATAGAGTTTTTTATAGAAGAGAAAAATATAAATATATTTCTTGATGATATAAAACATTTAGATTATTACCTCTCTCAACTTTCTGAAAAAGACTTATCTTATTTTATTACAAAATGCTTTTTAAAAGAACAGAGCATTTACTATAGACTAGCCTCAGATATTCTCAGTTATGATAAAGGTATTGAAACTCAGTTTGACTTTAGCTTAATACCAGATAATACAGATTTACACTTTTTGGCTAAAAAATGTATGGGCTGGTTACTACCAAATAGTTCAAAATCTTCTATACCTATTACTTTATCTCTTCTAAATAAATCTGAGGATAACATTCAGAATGAAATTATAAATCTTCTTTATGATTTTGCTTTTATGGCTTACCCAATGAGTTCTATTGAGTACTTTAAGAAGTTTAAAAAGAGTACTAAAGGAAAACTAAATAAGAAGCTAAAGGAATTAATATATAGATGTGAAGAGTACGATAAATTATGGGACCTTGCAATCAGGTCCAAAGAATTATCACCAAGTAATGAAAATAGACATATCTATAATATAAAGAAACATACTTGTTTCACGCAAGCATATGAAAAATCAGAAAAGAACTCTATTTTGTCTAAAATTGCCACAAAGATAACTATTCTACACGGGAGCGAAACTATCCATCATATGAAGAACGGTAGCAATATTAATAGGAATATATCCCCATTTTCTTCAATTAAAACAGAATTTGAAATCTTTAGATTATCTTTATTAAATCCTGTGGAAACAGAGAAAATATTATTTCTATTTAGAATAGAAGGAATATCAGAATGAAATTAATACTCAAAGAATACCTACGCTCTCTTAAAGAAAGAGATGAATTAGACAGAATACTTCCTGATTTATTAAGCCAAATGGGAGCAAATGTATTTGTGTCTCCAATAAGAGGAAGAAGAGAATATGGGGTAGATGTTGCTTGCTTTGGGAAACTAGAAAATGATGAAGTAGAAAAGATCTATTTGTTTTCGATAAAAAGCGGGGATTTAACTAGAAATGTTTGGGATGGGAATTCAGATCAATCATTACGCCAGTCACTGAATGAAATCTTTGATGTCTTTATTCAGAGAAGAATACCTGTACAGTACAGGGGAAAAGAAATTGTAGTTTGCCCTTGTTTTGGTGGTAACAATCTTATTCAAGATGAGATAACCGGTTTTATGGATAGATATCTAAAATTAAATGAAATATCATTTTCTATTTGGGACGGAGATAAATTAGCAGGATTCATACAAGATTATTTCTTAAGAGAGGATATTGCACCTGATGATATAAAGAGTTTATTAAGAAAATCTTTAGCAATGGTTGATGAGCCTGAGATATCTATTTTACACTTTAAAAAATTAGTCAAGCATTTGTTTTCCAGAAAAATGAAAAGCAAAGATGATTACTTAACCGTCTTTAGACAGATATACATATATACTTCTATTTTGTGGATATGGGCAAGAAATGAAAATAACACTGAAAGTGCGTATATTTCTTCAGAGTTCGTTATATTACATACCTGGAATGCATATAAAAAGTGTATAGATAATAAGAAAATAAGAGGAAATTGCCCTGTTTATCAACAACTAATTTCTTTGATTATGTTACATATGGGAATTTCAGAAGAATATATACAACGAGCTATTATCCCATTATCACAAGAAAAGTACCTGTTATCATCTTCTATAGGTCTATCTTCCGTTGATATAAATCTTAAATTATTTGATATTTTAAGCAGGGTTTCTTTGCTTGGGGTTTGGAACTTTTGGTTATATCAACAAGTTAATGAAGAGCATAAAGACTTTTTAACAAATAGGCATTATAAACTAACCAACTTGGTTTGGGATGTTATTGTAAATAACAGTTCCTTATGTTCCCCTTATATGGATAACCAAATTATAGATATTTCTATTGCGATGATTTTTCTAAGGTCATCTAAGGATATTAATACCAATAATATGATAGAGTGGCTTAATCAAATTATAGATAATTGTGCATTTTGCCTTAATCAAAGAAGGAGTTACATAACAACCATAAATAATTATAGAGATTTAATAGCGTTTATAGATTTTTCTGGAGATGGAAATAGCTTTGAAAAGCTAACAAGTGCATCTGTACTCTATCCATACTTGTTTTTATTTTTATCTCAATTAAAGGGTGAGTTAGGTACAAATAGAATTTCTTCTATTAAGGAAAAGTTATTGCCTCATTGTAACTTTCAAGTATTCTTTTTTAATCATATTTCTGAAGATTATCTATATGATGATGAAGAAATACATGGTGCGACATTGCCTAATGTTGATATCTCATCTCCAGAGAAATTTCTGGAACAATTAAATTTTGAAGTTAATAACCAAAAAGAAAATTTTGAGAATATATCTGCCATTAAACATGGGTTTTATCCTATTGCATTACTAGCTTGTAGGCATTATAGATTACCAGTACCAATAAACTTCTTCTTAGCTGGAGATAGCAACTAAGTATTTTATATACAAGCGGTCAAATCCCCAAAAACTTTGCAAATCCCCACCGCACTTTGACCGCTTGTTCCCTCCCCCTTGACCCAAATCAAACTTCCCCCCGATATGTGGAAAACCACAATACCCACCCAATCCGCCGGTTTTTACAATGACCGCATTGAATTTTAGCTTTGCTTGTGGGGGATAAAATGAATAACAAACGGCGGAATTTATTAAAAGGCGGCCTAGCCCTTGGCGGTGCGGCGGCGTTTGGGGCGGGCTATGCCCCGAAGGTGTCGGAGGTTGCTAAAGGGGTAATACACGGCACATCGGGTGAGAAAACCCGTGATCCGATTCACGGCAATTCGCTTGTGCCGGAATATCAGGTGATTGATGGCAAGCTGTTGAGCAATCCTGACCAGATCGTGTGCAATACGCAGTGTATGGGCTGTTGGACGCAGTGTGGCGTGCGGGCGAGGGTCGATTTGAAAACTAACCAAGTCATTCGCATTTCGGGCAACCCGTATCACCCGTTATCGAGCGATAAAACTCTGCCGTTCGGGATGCCGATTGCCAAGGCGGAAGTGTTGCTGGCGGGCGAAAGCGGGATTGAAAACCGCTCGACTGCCTGTGCCCGTGGGGCGGCGTTTTTGGACAGCATCAATAGTCCGTATCGCATTACTCAGCCGTTAAAACGTGTCGGCAAGCGTGGTGAAGGCAAGTGGCAGACGATTAGCTTTGAGCAGTTGGTGGAAGAGGTGGTCAATGGCGGTAATCTGTTTGGCGAAGGCGAGGTAGAGGGCTTGAAAGCCATTCGCAACCTGCAAGAGCCGATTAACCCGAAACAGCCCGATTTAGGCGTGAAAGCCAACCAACTGCTAGTCACTTTTGCCGGCCCGGAAGGTCGTCAGCCGTTGTTGCAACGCTTTGCACAACGGAGCTTCGGCACAATCAACTTCTCCCAGCACGGGGCGTATTGTGGGGCTTCCTACCGCAACGGTTCGGGGGCGTTTATGAAGGATTTTGACAACAATCAGCACGCCAAACCGGACTGGGATCACGCCGAATTTATCCTGTTTATCGGCACGTCACCTGCACAGTCGGGCAATCCGTTCAAACGCCAAGCCCGCCAGCTTGCCAAACGCCGTCCGGACGACAATTTCAGCTATGTGGTGGTCGCCCCTCGTTTGGAAATGACTTCTACCCTCGCTACCCAAAATAATAATTGGATTCCGATTAAGCCCGAGGGCGATTTAGCTTTGGTAATGGCGATGTTGCGTTGGATTATCGAAAACGACCGTTTCAATGCTGATTATCTCTCTCGCCCAAGTTTGGCGGCGATGAGCCAAGCCAACCACGTTAGTTATTGCAACGCCTCGCATTTGATTATTGCCGATGAAGCTCACCCGAAATTCGGGCAGGCGTTACGCATTACCGATCTGCAAGAGATGCAACTCGACCCCGAAGATAAAGTGGAAGAGAATGCGATTGTGGTGAAAGATCAGGCGACAGGCGAGCTGGTGGCGGCGAAAGATTGCTTACAAGCGGTCATTTTTGTCGATGAAATTGCAAAATTG
>NZ_JBXGGI010000147.1:0-13959 GCF_056854775.1 Mannheimia sp. | reverse complement strand
CTATTAAATTTATGTAAAGTAATATTAAAGATAATACATATATTCTACCTTCAATTGTAAAGTTTTGTTATTTCTGAATTCATTGATATCTAATTTGTATACAACTTTAGCTTTTTTAATCGATAAGTCTGGAAACATTCTAACATCAACATTAAACCAAATGGCGTCTAATAATTGCCCTCTATCCGTTTGTAACATTAATTTCAGATGCTTACCTGCCAGCAATTTTTGTTGAAGTACACTAAATTCTCCCTCAAAACTGGGTTCAGGAAAGTTCTGTCCCCAAGGTCCTGCACTATGAAGGATTTCTGCACTGGTAATGGTAAATTCATCTGCTGAAAGCTCGCCATCAGTATAAACTATGCCTTGTAATTGTTCCGGCTCAACTCTTTCATTAATTGCCTGATCAAACAATTGTTTGAATAGCTCTAGTTTTGAATAGTGAATAGTCAAGCCGGCTGCCATAGCGTGTCCACCAAATCTTTCGATTAATTCGGGATATTGCATATCAATATATTCGAGTAAATCTCGCATATGCACGCTCGAAATAGATCGAGCCGATCCTTTTAAATATTCACTTTCTTCACTTTCCTGTGCAAAAGCTATCACAGGGCGATTGAATTGATCTTTAATTCGAGAAGCTAAAATACCAATTACACCTTGATGCCAATCTGCTTGATATAGCACGATACCGTGAGCTTGTTCTGACTGAGCAAGTAACGGTAATTTTGCACAAATCGCCAGAGCTTCTGTTTTCATCTCCTGCTCAAATTCTTTTCGAGTTTGGTTCAAAGAATCTAGTTCAAGAGCTAGTTGACGAGCAAGTTCCATATTTTCACAAATCAGTAACTCAACCCCTAACGACATATTTTCCAGCCTGCCTGCGGCGTTCAATCTTGGTGCAACAGCAAAACCTAAATCAGCAGCTTGCAATGTTGAAAGCTCCCTTTTGCTTACTTCTGCTAAAGCTTTTATCCCCAAACGGCAATGCCCTGAACGCATTCGTTGTAATCCTTGATGGACTAAAATGCGATTGTTTTGATCAAGTGGCACAACATCAGCCACTGTACCTAATGCTACTAAATCCAAAAGCTCAGCAAAGTTTGGCTCTACTTTATTCTGGAAGTATTGTTGCTCACGCATTCGTGTTCGAAGAGCCATCATCACATAAAAAATGACCCCAACACCCGCCAATGATTTGGACGGAAAAGTACAAAACGGCAAATTAGGGTTTACCATTGCATCCGCATTGGGTAATGTTTCAGGTGGCAAATGATGATCGGTAATCAAAACTTGAATACCGTGTTGTTTAAGTAACTCAACACCTTCAAACGAAGATATACCATTATCTACGGTTAAAACTAAATCAGCTCCTTTTGCTAATACCATTTCTGCCACCGCAACACTTAAACCATAACCCTGTGAGAAACGATCCGGAATCAAATAATCAATTTGCTGGAAGCCCAACTGTTTTAACGCAATTATGGCAAGTGCCGTGCTGGTTGCTCCATCAGCATCAAAATCGCCAACAATTACAATACGACTTTGTTCATCAAACGCGTTGGTTAATAAATCCACTGCTTGTTCAATATTAGCCAATTGTTGTGGTCTATGTAAATGTTGGAGATTATGCTCTAGCTCTTTCGTCGTTTTTATACCCCGACTTTGATAAATTCGATTCAATAAAGAATTTTCAGATAAGGTTGCTGTTGTTAATAAAGGACGTTTTTTAATTAGTTTTTCCACGATAATTTTCTTTTTATAATAGCAAGCGGTCGTTTTTTGCAAATTTTTTACAAAAAATGACCGCTTGTATTCTATCTATCAGTTATTCACTTAACATTTTCGCTAATTCTTTCGGCTCGACATAACCACCGATTAATTCGCCTTCTGAGGTAACAATATTAGGCGTGCCTGTTACACCAAACTTAACGCCTAGTTGGTAATGTTTTTTCACAATCTCAGGTGTTTTTAATTGGGTTGGTAACTTGCCATTTTCCGCATCATTTAAGGCTTTCATTTTATCTTGAGCAGTCCAAATCGCTTCCATTTGTTTTGCGGTTTGTGTATTCATTCCACCACGGGGAAACGCCAAATAACGAATAGTAATACCTAAATCATTATATTCTGTAATCTTTTGATGTAACAGATGGCAATAATGGCAAGTAATATCCATAAAAACCGTTACAACGTGCTTTTCATTTTTGGCAGGATAAATAATCATTTCATTCGCATAAGAATTTAGCACTGCCATTAAACCTTGATTGGTTATATCAACTGCTTTGCCGTTTTTTAGCTCAAAAATTTTACCTTGAATGATATATCGACCATCTTCACTGATATAGACAATACCTTCATTTGAGGTTGCCATTTTAAAACCTGATAATGGTGATTCAGAAATTTTAACCTCTGTTGCCCCAATTTTTTCAAGCTGATTCTTCAGTTTTGCATCAGATGCAAAGGTAAAGGTTGACAAACCGATCAAACTTAACGCAATAATATTTGTTTTCATTGGATTCCTTACATTTTAAATTTTGCTTCCACACTCTTCGCTTTATTTAAGAATGTTTGGCGTTCTTTATTATTCATACCCGAACTTGAACCTGGTAATTTGACCGTAATTGGATTAACCGGTCGTCCGTTAATATGAAATTCATAGTGTAAATGTGGACCGGTTGAACCACCTGTATTGCCTGATAGTGCAATACGCTCTCCCTTTTTCACACTTTGTCCGGGTTTGACTAACGTCTTGCTTAAGTGCATATATACGGTGGTAATATGCCCGTGTTTGATTTTGATATAACGCCCCGCTCCACGAGCTTGATAAGCCACGTGTTCAACCACACCATCACTCGGTGCAATGATTGGCGTGCCAATTGGCAATCCGTAATCCACACCTTTATGTGGGCTAATCCGACCTGTAATTGGGTGTTTACGTTTAGGGTTAAAAGAAGATGTTACCCTTGCAGCATACAATAATGGGTGTCGAGCAAAGCCACCACTTAATGTTTCACCGTGTCTGCTATAATATCGCCCATTATCTGCTTGAATAGCGTAATAGCTTTTTTTACTGCTAATAACGTGAATACCTTCCACATTTCCTAAATCTGTTACTTTACCATTTATATATTCACGCTTAATTAAAATGGCAAATTTATCGCCTTTTCTCAGCTTATTCGTTGCAATTTGCGATTGTAATCCTACCGCTAATTGGTTGATTTGGCGATCAGATAGTCCAACCGCTTTTAAACTCGTAGCAAAGCTGTTCTGAATCGTACCTCGCACAACGTCTAACTTCCATTCGCCTTTTTTCTCAAATTTTTGGTAGGTAAATTTACCATTGGCTTGGCGTTCATAAACACGTTCTTCTTTCTCAGAAACTAACCAGTTTAAATATTCTAACTCACCTTCATTATCTAGCACCCAATAAAATTGCTGTCCGGCTTCTAATTGTGCTAATGATGAATGTTGTTTAACTAAATTAGAGGCAACTGAAGCACTTAAACCTGATTGCTCCAATACGTCTCTTAGTTTATCTCCTCTTGCAACCGTATAACTAAATTGATCTTGAATTCGTAATGCCTGATCTGCTACATCAAGAATATCCTCCAACACTTTCTCTGCTTCTGCCGGAAGTTGCCCTTCTGTATTGACATTATCTGCCGTATCAATAGGTTCTTCAACTTCATCGTCTTCATTAGTTAAATCATCTTCATAAGATGTCGCGGTTTGATCTTCAAAAACAATTTCTTCGTTTTCTATAGAAAGAGAGGATTGAGTAATTAAATCTGTAATATACTCAATAAAACCCGTATTTTTCTCAATGTTATCTGCTTGTAACTCAACTTTACCACTTGAAGTATTTTGATATTCTTCATCTTGCTTATCTAAAACAACTACATTTTCTCGTGTAGCCATCATACTTATTGAAGATTGTTCTTTTAATGCGAGAACAATACCGACAAGTAAACTAAAAACAGCCAATAAAAAAATCACTATTTTCAAGTGTTTCTTATGCCGTTTACGATCTCTTGCTAAAATTACGTGCTGCAAATTATATCCTGCTATTTTTCTTTAATTTATTTACTAAAATTTACATAATCTCTTGATAGACTATTTTACCAAGAAAAAATTCATTTATTCTATTGTCAGAAGATAAAAAATCCGCTAATTTTATTTCAATACTCTCAAATTTTTTGTAGTAATGAAAATTAACCAACTAGCCCCTAATCCAACGACAACGCAATTTACGTTGATAAAAAAAACTCAACCTTTAGTCTCGCTAAAAGATATTGAAGTAATCTTTAATGGTCAAAAAGCGTTACAAAACATTAATCTATCAATTTATCCTAACTCTATTACAACCATAGTAGGTCCAAATGGTGGGGGTAAATCCACATTATTGAAAGTGTTGCTAAAATTAATTACGCCAACTAAAGGACAAATTATTCACCAAAAAGGGCTAAAAATTGGCTATGTCCCGCAAAAGCTACATTTAGACCCTTCTATGCCGATAACAGTTACGCATTTTCTCGGGCTAAAGCCCCATACTAATAAAGCAATGATTGAGGAAGCATTATCTCTCTTTGCTATTCGCCATCTGGCACATAATAGTATGCAAAAGCTGTCCGGTGGAGAACTTCAACGTGTTTTACTCGCTCGAGCTATCTTAGATAAACCACATCTATTAGTATTAGATGAGCCAATGCAGGGGGTAGATATTACAGGGCAAACCGAACTGTATCAACTATTAAATCAAACTCGCTCTTGGTTGAACTGTGCTATTTTAATGGTTTCGCACGACTTAAACATTGTAATGGCAAATACTGATGAGGTGCTTTGTGTAAACAAACATATCTGCTGTGCCGGTACGCCAGAAGTGATTACGAATGATCCTAGTTTTATTCACTTCTTTGGAGACCAATTTGCTCGTAATGTAGCGTTCTATTCACACCGCCATAACCACCATCACAATCTACACGGTGATGTTTGTTTAGAAAAATGTGAGTGTAACCGCTAAAATTTCCTTGCATTGTTTAGAATTTGTAAAAAATTTGCTAAAAATAACCGCTTGTAAGTAAACAATTATGTAAAAATCAGACTTATATCACATTTTCTTTACTTTATTTGAAGTATAATAAGATTATGTTTCAACACCATAAATAGGTCAGGTCTTTATGCAATATAAACATTTTGATGATTGGATTGCGTCATCCCCTTTCGGCGGTTCAAACCAATCTTATGTCGAAGAAATTTATGAACAGTATTTAGAAAATCCGGCAAGCGTTGATGAAAGCTGGAGAAGCATTTTTGATTCATTCCCTAAAACCTCTCATATTGAACAACCCCATTCAAAAGTACGTGAGTATTTCCGTAAGTTAGCCCGCGAACAACAACCACAATCCGTAACTGTTGTTGATCCAGAAGCAGGAGCAAAGCAAGTTCGTTTACTTCAATGGATTAACGCACATCGTTTCAGAGGCTATTTAGAAGCAAAACTTGACCCTATTAACTATTACCGCTGGAAAACCTCCAGTGTGCCTGAGCTAGATTATAAATATCACGGTTTTACCGATGAAGATCTAAACGAAACCTTTGCCGTTGGTCGTTATGTTTATAATAAAGAGACAATGAAGCTCAGCGAACTCAACGAGGCATTAAAAGAAACTTATTTAGGTCCTATCGGCTTAGAATTTATGCACGTTCAAGATATTGAACAGCGTAACTGGTTACAAGCTAAAATGGAAAGTGTGTTAAATAAACCTCTTTTCACCAAAGAAGAAAAACTCAATTTACTCACTGAATTAACGGCTGCTGATGGTTTAGAACGTTATTTGGGAGCAAAATTCCCGGGTGCAAAACGCTTCTCTTTAGAAGGAAGTGATGCGTTCATTCCGATGATGAAAGAAATTATTCGCCACGCTTCCCGTCAAGGAATGACAGATGTCGTATTAGGTATGGCACACCGAGGTCGTTTAAATATGTTAGTGAACGTATTCGGTAAACGCCCTGCGGAATTATTTGATGAATTTGCAGGTAAACACGCTGATGAAAGCCGTACAGGTGATGTGAAATACCATCAAGGTTTCTCATCTAACTTTGCGGTAGATGATAAAAATGTTCACCTCACTTTAGCATTCAACCCATCGCATTTGGAGATCGTAAGCCCTGTGGTAATTGGATCTGTTCGTGCAAGACAAGAACGTATGCGTGATACCGAACACGAAAAAGTATTAGCGGTAACTGTTCACGGCGACTCTGCCGTTGCCGGTCAAGGTGTGGTGCAAGAAACTTTAAATATGGCAAATGCCCGTGGTTATAAAGTGGGAGGAACAATCCGTATTGTGATTAATAACCAGATCGGTTTTACCACCTCTAACCCGAACGACACTCGCTCAACCGAGTTCTGTACCGATATTGCGAAAATGATCCAAGCACCGATTATTCACGTAAACGGTGATGACCCGGAAGCGGTTGCTTTTGCAGCAAGAATGTCAGTGGAATATCGCACTAAATTTAAACGTGATATTTTCATTGATTTAATCTCTTATCGTCGCCACGGTCATAACGAAGCCGATGAGCCATTAGCAACCCAGCCAATGATGTACAGCATTATCAAAAAACACCCTACACCACGTAAAGTTTATGCTGACCGCTTAATTGAAGAAGGGGTATTAACCAGCGATCAAGAAATTGAAATGCTAAATCTTTATCGTGATGCGTTAGATAATGGTGAGCGTGTTGTACCTGAATGGCGTGAATTAGATATGGCGGCAGTTGATTGGTTGCAATATCTCAATTATGACTGGACTGCACCTTATGAGAGCAAATTCCCGGAAGATCGCTTCTTAACTATTGCTAAGCGTGTTTGTGAATATCCGGAATCATTGAAAGCTCACTCTCGTGTTGAGAAAATCTACGCTGATCGTAAAGAGATGTACGAGGGCAAGAAATTATTCGACTGGGGTATGGCAGAAACAATGGCGTATGCAACCTTGCTTGATGAAGGCACACACGTTCGTTTATCAGGTGAAGATGCCGGCCGTGGTACATTCTTCCATCGCCACGCCGTTATTCATAACCAAAATGATGGTACAGGCTATGTTCCATTAACACAATTACACGCAAATCAAGGTCGTTTCCAAGTATGGGATTCCGTACTTTCAGAAGAAGCGGTTCTCGCCTTTGAATATGGCTTTGCGACAACCGATCCGAAAACCTTAACCATTTGGGAAGCTCAATTTGGTGATTTCGCCAACGGGGCACAAATTGTAATTGACCAATTCATCAGCTCTGGCGAACAAAAATGGGGCAGAATGTGTGGTTTAGTAATGCTTCTTCCTCACGGTTATGAAGGTCAAGGTCCGGAACACTCATCTGCTCGTGTTGAGCGTTATTTACAACTTTGTGCACAACAAAATATCCAAGTTTGTGTGCCATCAACACCGGCTCAGGTTTACCATATGTTACGTCGCCAAGCAATTCGCAAAATGCGTCGTCCATTAGTTGCGATTACGCCAAAATCATTACTACGCCACCCTCTTGCGGTTTCAACACTTGATGAAATCATTAATGGTTCATTCAAAAATGTGATTGGCGAAATTGATAATATCGATCCGAAACAAGTGAAACGTGTGGTAATGTGTTCAGGTAAAGTTTACTACGACTTGATTGAAAAACGTCGTGAGAATAACCAAACAGATGTTGCGATTATTCGTATTGAACAACTCTACCCATTCCCACTTGAGGAAATGAAACAAATTCTTGAACCTTACGCCCACGTTACTGACTTTGTATGGTGTCAAGAAGAGCCATTAAATCAAGGAGCGTGGTATTGCAGTAAGCACAACTTTGAAGCTTCTATTCCGGAAGGGGCAAAATTAACTTACGCAGGTAGAGCTGCATCCGCTTCGCCGGCAGTTGGCTATCCATCACTACACGCAAAACAACAAAAACAACTTGTTGAAGATGCTTTAACGATTGCTTAAAAAGATGGGCGTAGCTAATACGCCCTGCAAGCGGTTCATTTTCAACAAAAATTTACCAATTTAAGTATAAGGTGTAGAAATACACCTTTATTAAAAGAAAAGGATAATGAAATGGCAATTGAAATTTTAACTCCAGACCTTCCTGAATCAGTAGCTGATGCAAGCGTTGCAACTTGGCACAAAAAAGTGGGTGATCGTGTAAAGCGTGATGAAATTCTCGTCGAAATTGAAACCGACAAAGTTGTTTTAGAAGTGCCTGCTACAAGTGATGGTGTGCTTGTTGAAATTACACAAGCGGAAGGTGCAACGGTTGTGTCAAAACAAGTTTTAGGTAAATTAGATACGGCACAAGCTGGCGATATCAGCTCTGCCACTATTGAGCAAAAAACAGAATCCACTCCGTCAGATCGCAAACACGCTGCGATTGAAAACAGCCACGCTAACGCAGACGATCAAGGTCCTGCCATTCGCCGTTTATTAGCCGAACACGATTTACAAGCGGCTGATATTCAAGGCAGCGGTGTCGGAGGCAGAATTACCCGTGAAGATATCGAAAAAGAGATCGCAAAACGAGTTCAACAAAATCAAGTAAAAGAATCCGCAACAAATCAAAACACCGTAAGCTCCGTTGCATTTAGTAGCCGTAGCGAAAAACGTGTCCCAATGACTCGTTTACGCAAACGTATTGCAGAACGTTTACTTGAAGCAAAAAATACAACGGCAATGCTCACCACATTCAACGAACTGGATATGCAGCCGATTATGAATCTACGTAAAACTTACGGCGAGAAGTTTGAAAAACAACACGGCGTACGCTTAGGTTTTATGTCATTCTACATTAAAGCGGTGGTTGAAGCACTTAAACGTTATCCTGAAATCAATGCGTCTATTGATGGCGACGATGTGGTTTACCACAACTATTTCGATGTGAGTATTGCGGTCTCTACCCCTCGCGGCTTAGTAACACCAGTGTTACGTGATTGCGACAAAATGAGTATGGCGGAGATTGAGAAGAAAATAAAAGAGCTTGCGGAAAAAGGGCGTGATGGCAAATTAACGGTTGAAGACTTAACCGGCGGTAACTTCACTATCACTAACGGTGGTGTGTTCGGTTCATTAATGTCTACCCCAATTATCAATCCACCACAAAGTGCCATTTTAGGTATGCACGCAATCAAAGATCGCCCTGTGGCGATTGACGGACAAGTGGTAATCCGCCCGATGATGTACTTAGCCTTAAGCTACGACCACCGTTTAATTGATGGCAAAGAATCTGTTGGTTTCTTAGTGGCTGTAAAAGAGTTATTAGAAGACCCAACTCGTCTGCTTTTGGAAATTTAATCTGAAATTTGACCGCTTGCAAAGACTACAAGCGGTCTATTTTTACTTATTTTTTATAAATTTTAGTTATTTAAATTCGCACAAGTAAAGAAAAGTAGCATAAAAACCAACGAGGAAACTCTATGAATCTACACGAATATCAAGCCAAACAAATATTCAAACAATATGGGCTGCCTGTCAGCGAAGGGATTGCTTGCTTTTCTGTAAATGAAACCGCAGAGGCAATCTCACAACTAAAAGGTGAAAAATGGGCTGTAAAATGCCAAGTTCACGCAGGTGGTCGGGGCAAAGCCGGTGGTGTAAAACTAGTGAGTAATACTGATGATGCCAAAGCCTTTGCTGAACAATGGCTAGGTAAACGCTTAGTTACCTTCCAAACAGATGCTAACGGGCAACCGGTTAATACAATTTATGTGGAAGAAACCTGCAATATCGACCGTGAATTATACTTAGGTGCAGTGGTGGATCGCTCTGCACAAAAAGTGGTATTTATGGCATCAAGTGCAGGTGGTATGAACATTGAAGAAGTGGCTGAAAAAACACCTGAATTAATCCATAAGGCAACAATTGATCCTCTCACAGGTGGTCAGGGCTATCAAGGGCGTGAGTTAGCTTTTAAATTGGGATTAAAAGGTGATGAAGTCAAACAATTTGCGGATATTTTTGTAAAACTGGCGAAGTTATTCGTCGAGAAAGATTTAGCCTTATTGGAAGTCAATCCGCTTGTTGTTACCAAAGAAGGAAAACTGCTCTGCCTAGATGCTAAAATGTCTATCGATAGCAATGCTCTCTACCGCCAGCCGGATCTTAAAGAACTACAAGATCTCTCGCAAGATGACGAACGTGAAGCCGAAGCAGAAAAATGGAGCTTAAACTATGTTGCTTTAGACGGTAACATAGGTTGTATGGTAAACGGTGCAGGTCTTGCAATGGGAACGATGGATATCGTCAAACTCTACGGTGGCAAACCAGCTAACTTCCTAGACGTAGGCGGTGGTGCAACCAAAGAGCGTGTTGCAGCAGCATTCAAGCTGATTTTATCAGACCCAAATGTAAAAGCAGTTCTGGTTAATATTTTCGGCGGTATCGTACGTTGTGATTTAATTGCTGACGGTGTAATTGCGGCAGTAAACGAAGTGGGCGTGAACGTGCCTGTTATCGTCCGTTTAGAAGGCACAAATGCGGCACAAGGTCGTGAAATTCTAGCAAATAGTGGACTGAGTATTTTAGCGGCATCATCACTGAAAGAAGCGGCTGAATTAGCGGTAAAATCTGCAAATTAGGAGGAAAAATGTCGATTTTAATTGATAAAAACACAAAAGTAATTTGCCAAGGTTTTACCGGCGGACAAGGCACATTCCATAGCGAACAAGCTCTAGCTTATGGAACACAATTAGTTGGAGGTGTTTCACCTAATAAAGGTGGTACAACCCATTTAGACTTACCGGTTTTTAATACCGTGCGTGAAGCGGTAGAAGCAACTGGTGCAACCGCAACCGTCATTTACGTTCCAGCTCCGGGCTGTAAAGATGCCATTTTAGAAGCCATTGATGCAGGTATTCAGCTGATCGTTTGTATTACTGAAGGCATTCCAACACTTGATATGCTTCAAGTGAAACAACGTTTAAACCAAACAGGCGTGCGAATGATCGGTCCTAACTGTCCGGGTGTGATTACCCCAGAGGAATGTAAAATCGGCATTATGCCGGGCAATATTCACAAAAAAGGCAATATTGGTATTGTTTCACGTTCAGGTACATTAACTTATGAAGCCGTTAAACAAACAACAGATGAAGGCTTTGGACAATCTACTTGTGTAGGGATCGGTGGCGATCCAATTCCGGGTTCAAACTTCATCGATATTCTAAAACTCTTCCAAGACGATCCTGAAACCGAAGCTATTGTGATGATTGGCGAAATCGGCGGTTCAGCAGAAGAAGAAGCTGCTGCCTTTATCAAAGAAAATGTAACGAAACCGGTGGTTAGCTACATTGCAGGTGTAACCGCACCAAAAGGCAAACGAATGGGACACGCAGGTGCAATTATCAGTGGTGGTAAAGGCACTGCTGATGAGAAATTCAAAGCCCTCGAAGATGCAGGTGTAACAACGGTAAGAAGCCTTGCTGAAATCGGCTCAGCCTTACGCAAAATTTTAGGCTAATCCTAATGTAAGCGGTCTAATTTGTAAGTTTTTTTGCAAATTAGACCGCTTTTTTATTGGTATATAGTTTGCTAATTATACTTTTCGTTCAGCCTTTAAGCCTTTAGCTGCTAGTTGAATTAATTTCAATGTTAGTTCACAAGATTTCACGAAAGATGGGATTGGCAAAAACTCAAATTTTGAATGAAAATTATGTGCCCCGGTAAAATAATTCGGGGTTGTAATACCTTTGACTGATAATGCTGCACCGTCCGTACCTCCACGCATTGGTATCACTTTAGAGGGAACACCAATTTCTTCCATTGCTGCAAATAACAAATCAATGGAACGGCGATCTTCTGTTAAGCTATTCGCAATGTTGCCGTAGATGTTATTGATTTTACATTCTATTTTCGCTCGAGGATAACGAAGCTGTATTTCTTTCACTGCGTTTTCTATAAAAGTTTTACGCTTTTCAAAAGACTGTTTGTCAAAATCACGTATCGCAATACGCAGCGTGGCTTGAGTATAATTTGCCTCCATTCCATTTATCCACCAATAGCCTTCTTTATTTTCAGTGCATTCCGGAGTTTGGCTACGATCAAACAAGCTAATGAAATCTTGTGCCACTAAAATCGGATTCAATAACACACCTTTCGCCGACATAGGATGTGCACTTACTCCTTGAATTATTACAGTTGCAGCCGCCGCATTAAAATTTTCATACACAACCTCACCTAATTCGCAACAATCAATCGTATACGCAAAATCCGGTTTAAATTTAGTTAAATCTAATAGTTTTGCTCCACGTACGCCGATTTCTTCATCAGGCACAAATGCTATGTAAATATCGCCTGTCGGAATTTGGTATTGTTTTAAGACTGAAAGTGCAGTCATAATGTTGGCAATTGCTGCTTTGTTATCTGCTCCCAATACACTAGTCCCATCACTGAAAATAATCTCTTGATTCAAATAAGGTAAGATTTCAGGGTGCTCTGCTACACGAAGCCAAATATTTTCCTTTTCATTTAATTGCAGATCATCACCATAAAAAGTTTTAATTTGTGGGTGGATATCTTCTGCAAGAGCTACATCTACAGTATCTAAATGAGCAACAAAACCAATCGGCACAGCATTTTTCAGTGCTCCTTTCCAAATGGCAGTTACATTAGCATGTGAATCAATTTCTACATTTTTTAATCCAAGTTGCTTTAATTCGTCTACCAATAAACGAGCTAATTCCCATTGTCCTTCGCTACTTGGTACTGTGGTTTCCGACGCTTTACTTTGGCTACTTACAGCTAAATAACGAAAAAAACGTTCTACTAATGGTTGTTGTAACTCCATCTTTATCTCCTTTGTGTTGGCAAATTAATGACCATCTAAACATAACAGTTTAGATAAGTGCATTCAATTTATAGCGTTGATGAAGTTGAGGTAAATCATAATAACTGCACTTTTACTCGTTATTGAATGTTTACAAAACTGTTTATAGAACTTTTTACAAAATGCAATTAAATTTTGAGAAGACAACGTATTTTAAGCGAGTTATTGGAGAGAATTATAAGTAAAAAGTTAGTTTGTTATTTTTCTAAAAGAGGCTTAAAGCCCATATAAGCACTTAAACCTCTTTTATCTATTATTCTTTAAATTACTCTTTTGACTTCCAAATAAGTGGATCAACACCTTTGTGAATTAAATCTTGGTGTTCTTCAATTCTAAATACCGGCTCTTTGCCTTGTTTTAGTTGACGAATATAGTCTTTCATAATAACCCATACAATCGGAGCAAGAATTAAAATTGCGACTAGGTTGATAACCGCCATTGATGCCATTACAGTATCAGCAAATGCCCATACAATACCACCATCTCGAACTGCACCAAAGTAAACGAAGAATAATACCACTGCACGGAAGCTCCAGACAAACCACGCTTTGTTTTTGATGTAACGAATGTTAGTTTCTGCATAAGCATAATTACCAATAATAGAGGTAAAGCAAAATAGTAGAATAACAAAAGCTAAGAAGTGTAAACCAAACTCGCCTAAGTGGAATTGCAATGCTGTTTGAGTAAGAGAAATACCTCTTAAACTTTCTCCGCCATAATTATCCGACATTAAGATAATAATTGCGGTACAGGTACAAACAACAAGTGTATCTACAAATACACCTAACATTTGGATTAAACCTTGACTTGCCGGGTGCTTAGCATCTGATGTTGCTGCAGAATTTGGAGCAGAACCCATACCTGCTTCGTTTGAAAATAAGCCACGCTTAATCCCCATTAACATCGTTTTTGAAACCAATGCCCCGAACATACCACCCGCTGCGGCTGAGAAGTCAAAAGCACTTTCAATAATTAAACCGATAATATGTGGTACTCGTTCAATATTCATACCTAAAATAATAACGGCAATAATGAGGTAGAATAATGCCATCATTGGTACTACTTGTGCGGACACTTTACCGATACGTTTTACCCCACCGGAAA
>NZ_JBXGGI010000146.1:0-6105 GCF_056854775.1 Mannheimia sp. | reverse complement strand
TAATTGTCGGCATTATTGCTCCTTATTTTTCCATCAATCTTTACTAGGTTATATCAGCAATCTAGAACCGCTAGTTTTCACTAGTAGTCATCAAAAATAATGTCAATTAAAATATGTAATAAATCTTTCATTTGTTGTTCTCTCCTGTGCTTGTGATAAAAATTGTAATTGTGTTTTTAGTACATTGTGATTTTTACAAATTTGTAGGGCCTCCTTGCCCCAGCCTTGTTACCAAGGCACTTCTATCGGTGGAAGTTTGCATTTAGGTTCGAAGTTATACATATTTATTCTCCTTTCGTTATATTGATATGGTTATTTTAGCTAAAATTTTTTAATTTTTTTAAGAGTGCATATTTGTAAAAATTCTGCATTTCGATTTTATTTTTTTGTTTGAGCGTTGTGCTTACCGATGAGTCACATTATAGGGAAATTAATCAACGATTACGCTTTTTGCAAATATGTAAAAACAAGCGGGCGATTTTGCAAAAAATTCTGCAAAACCGCCCGCTTGTATAGTGTGAATGATTAAAGTATTTTATGATGCTGCAATTCAGCTTGGATTTCGGTTAATATCAGATTATCCAATTCAATAAGTAAATCATAGCGTTTATGGGTGGAAGAGGGGATATAGGGTGTATCAACGCCTTTGCCAATTGCAAACGCTTTTCTGATCTTTTTAGCTAAATGTGCCTGAGATTCAGAGAAAATTTTAGCGATTTCTTCAACTTGCTCCAATACGCTGGTTTCAACTCGTTCTTCCAACCGTTCTGTATTTTTGAAAATTGAATAAATTTGGCAATAGCGTTCAAAAGTATCTTCATCAGTGCTATAAATACAGTTTGCTTTTTTATCTAACACCAAACTTAATAATAAACTGTACTCTTTCGGTGAGAGTTTGATAACTGTATCACCAAATTGGACTTTTTGATCGTCAATCGGGCTTAAAAATCGAATTTGCGGTTTGGTGTGTAACTGTTGAGCTTTTACCACCGAATCACTATAAGAGATTTTTCCTCCTAACAATTCATCAGATAGCCCCAAGCCCAATCGCACCCACGGAATTTCCGCAAGCATTACATTGGCATCTTGTGCGTCAAACTCTTGCCCTGTGCGGTCGTTAAGAATTTTGTGGGAATAAGGTTTCGGGTAATAGAAACTCGGCAAGTTCTCAAAATCGGAAGAAACTAAAACGTGTGATAAGCTGTCTTGCTCTCTCCCATAAAGCGACAATGCATAGCCCATAAAAAAGCCCATTGTTTTGCGTCCGCCAGCAATCGAAACGTGCAGTTGGTTATTTTCATCACTGCATAATTTCCCTACAAGGCTCACGATTTTATCCGCCGCCAAGTTGTTTTCTTGTGGCGAACGAATGTCGGCAAGCTGTTCGCCGTTTTCATTTTCAATAATATGAATACAGCTTTCATCAAAACAGATTTGTTCAATACCGTATTGCTTGCCGTAGTCTTCAATAAACTCTTCCAAAGCCCCTTTTTTCTCTTTACGCCCCCCTTCAATACCACACAAGGTTTTCAACACTTGGTTTCTTCCTTGTAGTGTGGTGATTACTTGAATTTCATTCGGGATAAAACCTTTTTCGGTGACTAGGGCGTAAAGGGTTTCGGTGACCACGGCTGGGGACATACCAGTTACTGATAACAAAATCTTTTTTGTGTTGTTCATTATCTTTTACCTATCCAATTCTGAATTTTTGATTTTAACTGCTGCAAATCCTTCGCTTGAATGCTATCTACATTTAAATGCTCAACAAAAGCGTCCACTTGAATAGACTGCAGTTTAATCCACTCAATCGCTCCTTGATGACGAGAAACAAACCAAACTGACATAACTCCCCCTTCATTCAAAAACAAGTGGTCAATTTAGCTCAAAATTCTACAAAATATGGGGTTTACAAATTTGTAATCCGATATTTCCCTAACCCGAAAGTCGCATTTTTACCACAATGTATCCACTGCCCTAAATAGAGTAATTTAGCCAAAGTAGGGGAAAGGTTATCAAACTGCCACTGCCCCATTACACCGCCTAAGTGCATTTTCTGTTTTTGGCGGCTGGAATAACGTGTCCAATCTTGCCAATGTAATTGTTTATGATCGTGAATTTGCTGAATATCTTGTTTAATTTGTTCAAAATCCAGCGAAATCGGTTTATCGTGAAATTCACTCAATAGTGCCAAGCGTTTTGCTAGACCGATAAAAAAACGTTCTTTATGAATATAACTTTCGTTAAGTGGAACGCCATTATTTTGTAGCCTTAAGGGGGTATCAAGCTCAATCGTTAGATCCGTAGGTAATGATGATGGCAATTCAATATGGACAGAATGTTCCACAATAACGCCATTGTTAAGCACAGATTGCCCTTGGCATAAAATATCGCTTAATTCTGCTTTCCCGCCAGCAAGGTTATATGCCAAGCCACGTTTAAAAGCAAAAATAATCAGCGCAAGCTGAGAAATTAATCGCCCAAACAACACCAAATCAAAAGCAAAAATATCGCCTTGTTGATAGTGCTTCTCGCCCCATTCTAGTGGCTCAATAATATAGCCGTTCGGCGCTTGGCTAAATTTTTGCCGACTTGGGGAAATCGGGGCGGGAGTTTCAAAAATGTTGGTATAGGGGCAACTACGATAAAGTGGGCAACCTTTGCAATCTGCTTGTTTTGTCATACAAGCAATGCGACGTAAAGATCGCCCAAATGCCCCACGCAGTGTAGAGCCTGCGTATTCAGGTAAAGAAAAAGGCTCGCTTACCTGAAATTGCAAGCGGTAGCGAGCGATAGGAAATTCGTAAAGATCCATTATTCAGCAACCAGTTTATTTCGGAGTTTTTTAAATTCAACGGCTGATTTTGCTTTTAAATTGCTAAAACCACTTAAACCATCAACATATTTTTGTAAACCTTCATTAGCTTTTGTAGGATCAATTTTTTCATAAAGAAATTGGCGATCTTCTTTATTCCATTGTTGAGCATCTTCTAGTAATTTTTTAGCTTCACTAAATATAGGAGAAACTGTAAATTGTTTTTTCTCTTGTATTGCCCACTGAGTTAATTTTTCTTCAACTAATTTTTGATTTTTGCTCAAGGCATTTAATCTTGCTTTTTCAGCTTCTTCAGCTTGTTTTACTTGCTCGATTTTTTCCAATTCTACTAAATGTTGGCGTTCTTTCTCAGCTTCAATTTCAGCTCGTTTTGCTAAAATCGCAGTTTTATCAAAGGTTGATTTCGGCTGTTGTTCACACCAATTTTTGAGTATCTGATTATCACTTATGCAATCAAATTCCAATACTGCCCAGCCGAAAGGCAAAAGCCCAGTAGTAGAACTATCATTTTCAGCGGCAAGCCAAACGGTAGTAGCTCGGTCTTTATAATCTACTCCCATTCCTTTGCCTTTCATAATTTTAATTTGAGCGATATCTTTACCCTGATAAACTTTGCTATCTGCCCCATTTTTACCTAAACGAATTAAAGCCACATTATTATTCTCAACGATTTTCAGTACACTATTCACCCACTCGGTATTCACTAAACGACGATCTAATAATTGCTGTAATTCGGTTTTAAAAATCGGTAAATAGAATTTATTTAAGGTGTGAATCAGATTTTCCGCAGAAATAGAAATTGCTTTAAAACTTTCTTGCAATCCTTTCCCCACTTTTGCCAATACTAATTCACTACAAAATGCACGATATTGCCCATTTAAAACCGCTTCTCGTCTTAGTGGTAGCCCTTTCGCGTCTTTTCCCGATTTACTTTCTACTTTTTTATAATTTACCGAAAAATAGACTTTGCTCGATACATCACCTGTCGAAATAAAATCACCAAAACGAATATATCGCCCCAAACTCTCAGCAAATTCACCGACATATTGCTTGGTAAGCATTTTCGCTTCTTTTTTATCAACTTTTTTATTCCCATTTTCTTGGTGTTTTTTATTTAAAATCGCTGTAATTAACGAGCCTTTTAAACCACTAGCAGGAATATAAACTTGATTGGCATAAGGTAAATAAGCGGTTCTCTCAATCGCTAATTGAGCCACTACCTTGTTACCATTGCTTTCGTGCTGTGCCACTCTACCAATTCGTTGCTGATAATTTTGCTCAATACCTGTGGCAACATCAGTAAAATAATGTGTCTGTGCTTTCGCTAATGCCTTGTTAGCAATAAAAAAGCGTTGGATAGCTAATAGATCTTGGCTATTCGCTTTATTTAATAATTCTTGTCGTTTTGTTTGATCTAAATTTAAATTACTCGGCTCAAAATGGTAAAGCACTCCATCATCAATCACATAATTTGTCGGCTCAAAATCTTCACCACAGCCGATATGAATCGGGCTAATTGGCGTGAGATAAACCTTGTGAGTTTGCATAAAAGGTTTCATTTAAACGTCCTTAGGGTAATCCGCAAAAAAATCAACAAACACAGGCACAACAGGGGCATAGCCTTGATGTACTGCTTTTTCTTGTGCATAAGACACATTCGCTAACCCATTGCCAAGAAAAGGCTTATGCCAATTTTCAACCGCAAAAATCGCAGCGGTTTTGGCAAGAATAATCGGCTTTTTGAAAGGATTGCTACCTAAGGCATATAAACCACCGTGTCGCCCAAATCGGGTATGCAGTTGATAAAAACTGTTTTCTGAATCTAAGTCCAAACCTTGTGGTGCTGTATTAGCAAGGGTTAAGTACGCATTTGCATTTTTTGTGCTAAATGTCACCGCTTGTGTTTGTGCTAATTCAAATTTCCCTAAACCGATAGATGCATCTCGCCCAAAACCAATTTTGCCAATATCGCTTAAACATTGTATAACTTCATCAAGTCTAATCCGAGCGTCATCAAATACCACATACAGATCCAACTCGGTATGTTGTGGATACCAAATTTGCGATATTGAATAAGGGGCAAATTCGTTTTCACCCGTCGTCATTGTTTGGCGATTAAGTGTATTATGTGGTTGATCCTGCGTTGTTTTCTGCAATCCGATTTCCGCATCATTTTTTGCAGATTTTTGCCAAGCATTCACCGATTGTGCATGTTGTGCCACATCAATCCACGCTTTCTTTTTCAATTTTTTGCGATCTTGCTCTGCGCCGTTTTCCCATAATTGAGAAGGCAAAGCAGGCAAAGGCAAATAGCCTTTCGGAAAAGCATCAGAAATCACAATAAACGGCTTTTGATCAGCATAGCCATTAAGCAGATTTTCAAGGCGTGTTTCGCCATAATGCTGCACCACCGCCCAACAAAACTGTCCGAATAAACTATCGCCCACCAATGGCGTGCCAAATGCCGTTTGTGTTTTCAACGTAAAACGATAAGTTTGCATTTTTCGCTCCTATTTCGCTCCTAAGCAAAAGGGTTGATTTCACTTAAATTGCGAGCATTGCCATCAACCGTTAAATCCTGAAATTCCACTTTACCGTAACCACGCGAGCCTGAACCACCTAAGCTATCTAGCTCTAACAGGCGTAAACCTTTTAACACTAATGCGACTAACGCATCACTATCCCCTTCAAATTGACGCATTGTTAATTTGAAATCGAATTCCGCCCCTGCTGGAACTCGTTCGGTTTGGCGTGGGTTATCAGCTGTTGCAGTAATGCGATTGATCGTATTTTCGCTTTTTGCTTCCGTTAAAGACAAATTATCGCCTTTGATTTTTTCTTCCCAATCAGCATTTAAATGGCAATCCCAAAACGCTAAACGAGAAACGCCTAACTCTCTTAATAATGCGTCATCATTTTTGCTATCGCCTGTTACGCCAAATAGACGCAAAATATCTTTTACATTATTTGGATTCGTTGCATTTGGAAGATCTTTTAAACTCAACGGACTTTCTTTTACGTCACCACTACGCCACTCTAACAATGAGCGAATTTTGCCTTTTAAGCTCGAACCCGGAATATAAGGCGATTGGGTGATCGGATTTTTAATCACTGTGTTATCAATACCACCAATATGCATTTCACTATCACCTGCGCCAATATGTAAACCTGTTTTTAAGACTAATTTTGCTTTAATTTCAATAATATTAGTTAATTTCATCTTAGTTTCCTTAATTAGTTTCTTTTAGTTTCTTTTAGTTTCTTTTAGTTTC
>NZ_JBXGGI010000145.1:0-5226 GCF_056854775.1 Mannheimia sp. | reverse complement strand
GGAGAGGGTGATTTATGACAATCTCAATTTGCAAGTGCAAAAAGGCAAAGTAACTGCCATTATGGGTCCGTCTGGAATAGGTAAAACCACCTTATTACGCTTAATTGGCGGGCAAATTTTACCTGAATCAGGCGAAATATTGTTTGATGGTAGAGATATTTGTAAAGCCAACAACAAAGAACTTTACGAAATTCGTCAGCGGATGGGAATGTTGTTCCAATCTGGTGCTTTATTTACTGATCTTTCTACATTTGACAATGTGGCTTTCCCGATTCGAGAGCATACACGCTTACCTGAAGAGCTCATTAGAAAATTAGTATTATTGAAACTTGAAGCGGTTGGGCTTCGAGGTGCGGCAAATTTAATGCCTTCCGAATTATCAGGCGGTATGGCTCGTCGAGCAGCACTTGCTCGTGCAATTGCACTGGATCCTGATCTGATTATGTATGATGAGCCTTTCACAGGGCAAGATCCGATTAGTATGGGTGTGATTGTGGAGTTGATCAAAGAGCTAAATCAAGCATTAAATCTCACCTCTATTGTGGTATCTCACGATGTGAAAGAAGTGTTAAGTATCGCTGATTATGCCTATATTGTGGCGGATAAACGTATTATCGCAGAAGGTACACCGGAAATGTTGTTAGAAAGCAACGATCCGCAGGTAGTACAATTCTTAGCTGGTAAAGCGGATGGTCCTGTACGTTTCCACTATCCGGCAAAAGAGTATACGGAGGAGCTGTTTAATGGTTAATTTTATTAGCTCTATTGGGGCTTTTGTGATTAATTTTATCCGTACCTTAGGGCGTTCGGCCTTTATGTTGTGGGGAGCATTAATCGGTAAGCCTGAATTTAGAAAACATACGCCGTTGCTGATTAAGCAACTTTATGTACTCGGTGTGCAATCTCTCTTAATCATTATGCTTTCGGGCTTATTTATCGGTATGGTATTAGGCTTACAAGGCTATGTGGTGTTGGTGGATTTTGCTGCGGAAAGCAGTCTAGGCACATTGGTTTCTCTCTCATTATTACGAGAACTCGGACCTGTAGTTACCGCATTATTATTCGCAGGGCGAGCCGGTTCGGCACTAACGGCAGAAATTGGTTTAATGAAAGCCACAGAACAACTTTCCAGCCTTGAAATGATGGCGGTTGATCCACTTAGACGCATTATTGCACCTCGCTTTTGGGCTGGAGTGATTTCAATGCCGATTCTGGCAGTGATTTTTACCGCAATCGGCATTTGGGGTGGCTCGCTTGTTGGGGTAGATTGGAAAGGTGTTGATGGCGGCAGTTTCTGGTCAGTAATGCAAAACTCGGTTAATGCTAGCGATTTAATCAATGGCTTTATTAAGAGTGTAATTTTCGCTTTTGCCGTAGTTTGGATTGCATTATTTAATGGCTATGATTGTGTACCAACTTCAGAAGGTATTAGCCAATCGACCACAAAAACAGTGGTAAATGCTTCACTTGTAATTTTGGGATTAGATTTTATTTTAACTGCGATTATGTTCGGCGGTTGATTTTAGGAAAAGGAACAGACAATGCGTCAATCAATTAAATATGAATTCTGGGTAGGATTATTTGTGCTACTTGGCTTAGGGGCTTTAGTCTTTTTAGGATTGAGAGTAGCAAACGTACAAGGCTTCTCTAGTGAGAAAACTTATACTCTTTACGCAACTTTTGACAATATTGGTGGACTAAAGGTTCGTGCACCAATTAAAGTTGGGGGGGTGGTAGTAGGTCGTGTGGCTGATATTTCATTAGATCAAAAAACCTATACTCCGAAAGTAGCTTTAGCTGTGAATCAAAATTTTAATCAGATTCCGGATACCAGCTCACTTTCAATTAAAACCTCTGGCTTATTAGGTGAACAATATGTTGCGTTAAATGTCGGCTTTATGATTGAAGGCGAAACTGCAATAATGAAAGAAGGCGATACTTTTGTAGATACTAACTCTGCAATGGTATTAGAAGATTTAATCGGTCAGTTCTTATATGGTGATAAAAAGTCAAATAAAACTGAAGATGAAAAAGCGAATGATTCTGTGGAACCAAAGGCAGAGTAATTCAAATAATAAGAACCTCTAAGTGATTAGAGATTTTGGAGAGTATCAATAATGTTAAAAAACATTAAAAAAATTATCGTAACAGGTTTAGTAGCAGTGTCTGCATTATTTTCAACCACAGCATTTGCAGAAACCAGCCCTTATGTATTAATGCAACAAACAGCAGATAAGTTATTTGGCAATATCAAAGCAAATCAAAGCAAAATCAAAGCAAATCCTGAATATTTACGTACTATCGTGCGTAACGATTTAATGCCGCACGTCCACGTAAAATATGCAGGTCAGTTAGTATTAGGCAAAAATTTAGCCTCTGCAACTGATGCACAAAAAGAAGCTTTCTTTACTGCATTTGGTCAATTTGTTGAGCAATCTTATGCACAAGTTTTAACGCAATACCAAGACCAACAAGTACAAATTGAAAGTCCGAAATCAGTGGATGGTAAATCAATTGTGAGTATTCGTGTAAATGTATCTGGTAAAGGTGCGGCACAGCCAATTAAATTAGACTTTAAATGGCGTAAAAACAGTAAAAGCGGTGAATGGCAAGCCTACGATATGGCTGCTGAAGGTGTGAGTATGGTTGCAACCAAACAAAATGAATGGGCTGGTGTAATTCGCCAAAAAGGAATTGATGCCTTAACTGCACAAGTAGCTCAATCAGCAAAACAACCAATCACCTTAAAATAAGGTGTTTAGTTATGCCTCAAAAAACATTACAATGGGACATTCAGCAAAACAATGAAAGTCTATTTGTGAAACTATCGGGCGAATTAACTCGTAACACGTTGCTTCCACTATGGAAGCAACGTGCTTCTTTTTTATCTCCAAAAGGCAATCAAAAGTTATATTGGGACTTAAAAGAGATCACTCGTGTGGATTCTGCCGGCTTTACGCTACTTGCTGAATTATTAAATCATTATCATAAAGTAATACCAAATTCTCTGATCAATACGCCAGATTCTGTGAAAACATTAGCAGAACTCTATGATTTAGATGGTTGGTTTGAGCAATTTATTATTTAAAGAATTAGGACTTAGAATGACTCCATCACAAATTGAAGAAATTTTAAAACAAAGCTTAACCGATGTAGCCGAAGTTCACGCACAAGGCGAAAATGCCCACTTTGGTGTAATTGTAGTGAGTGATAGTATTGCCGCACTTTCAAAAGTAAAACAACAACAAGCGGTTTATGCTCCCTTAGCAGATTATTTCACAACAAATGAAATTCACGCATTAACCATTAAAGTATTCAGTACAGAAAAATGGAAAACTGAACGTTTGCTAAATATGGTTGGTTAATAATCATAGGTGCAAATTGCAATTTGCCCCTACAAATTCGAATAAATTGCTATTCTTAATTTTAGGACTAATCCCAAATGGAAAAATTTCGTGTGTACGGTCCATTCTCTTTGAGTGGAACAGTAGATATTTCTGGTGCAAAAAATGCAGCCTTGCCTATTTTGTTTGCCTCTATTTTGGCAGAAAAACCGGTTACATTAAAAAATGTACCTGATTTAAAAGATGTTGATACTACCTTTAAAATTTTACGTCAATTAGGCGTAATTGTTGAGAAAGGCACTGAAAAAGGCGTTGTACATATTGATGCAAGCAACATCAATAATTATGTCGCACCATACGAATTAGTTAAGACAATGAGAGCTTCTATTTGGGCGTTAGCACCTCTAGTTGCACGTTTCCAAGTCGGTCAGGTCTCATTACCGGGTGGTTGTACTATTGGTGCTAGACCGGTAGATATGCACATTTCAGGTTTAGAGAAAATGGGTGCACAAATTGAATTAGACGAAGGCTATGTAAAAGCAACCTCACAAGGGCGTTTAAACGGTGCAAGAGTCTATATGGATAAAGTGAGCGTAGGGGCGACTTTATCGGTGATGATGGCAGGAACGCTTGCAAAAGGCACAACTGTGATTGAAAATGCTGCCCGTGAACCTGAAATTGTGGATACTGCTGATTTCTTAAATGCGATGGGTGCGAAAATTTCCGGTGCAGGGACTGATATGATCACTATTGAAGGTGTCGAACATTTAGGTGGTTGTGAACATAGCGTGGTACCGGATCGTATTGAAACGGGTACATTCCTTGTTGCTGCTGCAATTTCAGGTGGCCGCATTACTTGTCGTAATACCAAAGCTGACACGCTTGATGCAGTAATTGAAAAATTGCGTGAAGCAGGAATGCAAGTTGATGTTACAGAAGATACTATCACTTTAGATTCGCTTGGTCGTCGCCCGAAAGCGGTAAATATCCGCACAATGCCTCACCCTGGCTTCCCAACGGATATGCAAGCTCAATTTACCTTGCTAAATGCAGTCGCAGATGGCACAAGCCGTATTACTGAAACGATTTTTGAAAACCGCTTTATGCATATTCCGGAATTAATCCGTATGGGAGCTAAAGCAGAAATTGAAGGTAACACTGCTATTTGCTATGGTGTAGATCGTTTAAAATCAGCAGAAGTTATGGCAACTGATCTTCGTGCTTCAATTAGCTTAGTATTAGCCGGCTGTATTGCAACTGGTGAAACCATTGTAGATCGAATTTACCATATCGATCGTGGCTATGAACACATTGAGGAAAAACTACGTGGCATTGGTGCGAGGATCGAACGTTTCTCTGCACCATTTGAAGGCGAGTAATTGCAAAATTTTCTACAAAAAGAACCGCTTGTTAGTGAAACTATCAAGCGGTTTCTATTATCCTTTCAACTTAAATCTCCCCCTGCTATAACGGGTTTTCATTAAGGCTAAAATCTGCTCTTTCTCATTACTCACGCTTTGTTGGCTCTGTTTTGCTACAACTAAAGAATGTTGAATAGAGTGAGCGTGAGTAATCGCAATAGCTAAAGCATCAGCGGCATCTGCTTGTGGTTTAGCTGAGAGTTGTAGCATTCGGGTTACCATATCTTGTACCTGAATTTTATCCGCAGAACCAATACCAGTAACCGTTTGTTTTACTAATCTCGCAGCATATTCAAATACTGGTAAATCGTGATTGACCGCAGCCACAATTGCTGTACCTCGTGCTTGCCCTAGTTTTAACGCAGAATCCGGGTTTTTTGCCATAAAGACTTGTTCAATAGCAAACATATCGGGCTGGAATTGAGTAATAATTTCGCTCACGCCAGCGTAAATGCGTTTAA
>NZ_JBXGGI010000144.1:0-9467 GCF_056854775.1 Mannheimia sp. | reverse complement strand
CGGTAAATGATGTTTATGAATGCCACCTACTTTCACAGGAGGTAAATCAGTCAGCCAACCTCGTACCATATCACCGAAAATCGTCGCTTGATATTGCTCGTTAAAGCGATAACTCATCTCCGCTTCTAAGCCGTAAAAACGTGCCTTCGATTGGCTGTAACGACGCATAAAGAGATGATTTTCTCGATAGAGATTTTCGTTAAAAATATAGTTTTTGAAGTGGTTATAGTACACCGTGGTTTTATAACCGAACTTCTCGCCTTGATAGCTCAGCCCTAATTCAACGTTATTCGACTGCTCTTTTTTCAGATCTTTATTACCGTATTCAAACGAACTGGTCGCCAAATGCGGACCGTGGTAATAAAGTTCCATTGGTGTTGGATGACGTTCATTGTGTGATACAGTAAATGATAACTGGTAATCCGGATGGAAGAACCAGTTGAACGTACCCGAATAAGCATAGGCAGTTTTATCGTATGGCGATAAATCCGGCTCAACCTGTCTGCCACCTGATTCACTGTAGAATTTTTGTAAACGTCTGATTTCCTCAAGATCGTAGTCGATCTCAATTTTCTGTTTCTCAATGCGTCCGGCAAGCTCAAGGGCAAAGTTATCCCACATATATTGCTCAATCGCAAACAAGCTCAACTGTTTATTGTTGTTTTCAACTAATGGGAAACGCACTTCACGGTCGTTCGGAGCATTCATACTGCTTTTCTGTGTCTGATATTGCACGCCCCAAACACCGGTTAAGCCACCAATCGGTGAATGATAAAACTCCAAGCGGCTGTTTTTACCCCGATTTTTGTAAATATTGACCGGCTTGCCATAGTTCTGATCTTTCTTCAACTGCTTATTCACAAAAGTGCTGACTGAACCGGCATCTTTTTCATCGTGATAATAATTCACATCGGTATAGCTGGCTCGGATTTTATCTAAACCTCTAAACGGTTTTAACAGTTCGCCTTTCACATCAATTCGTTTGGATTTTAAATCCACCCACGGACCTTTGTGGGTATGGTCGTGGGTATGACCATACGGATTATCGTGGCTGTGCCCTGCATCCATTTCGTGATCGGTTCCGCAATGGAAGTGTGGACCGTGGCTAATCAGATCTTCATCCAGCAAATGCGGATATTTGTAGGTGTAAGCGTATTTATCGCGTACTTCGTTATAGATATGCCCGATACATTCATCAAATTTATGGTTATGTCCCGGCAAGCCGTAGGTGTCGGTGCGTTCATTATACGCTGCTCCAATATAGCCACGCTCGCCCACAAAAGATAAGCCCACCGTGCCGACACGAGAACGGTTGTAGGTATCCGGCACATAATTGAGCCTTTCGCCAAGCTGCAAACTTTTGACACGATAGTTATCACTATGGCGAGCTAATCCCTCCACTCGCAAGGCAACGTGCTGACCTAATCCTAAAGTTGCCCCTAAAACACCTAATCGCTCTTTACTGGCGGTATCAAAACGGCTATTGAGTTCTACTTCATAACCTTTTTCTGGTACTACGGTTGGAATGCGTTTATCCACCACATTCACGACCCCAGCCGGCGAACTGCTGGTATAAAGCAACGTGCTTGAGCCACGTAATACTTCTACTTGGCTTGCCAAAAGTGAATCAGCAACTACGGCGTGATCGGGCGAAAGGCTGGACATATCTACTACGTCCGAACCATTTTGTAAAATTTTAATGCGTGCACCTTCTTGCCCACGAATAATCGGCTTACTTGCCCCTCCACCAAATGGGTTACTGTGTACGCCTAATTCAGCAGATAAGGCATTTCCTAAGGTTGCCGAGCGTTTTTTAAATTCTTTACCCTCAATAATTTTATCGCTGACTTTGAGTAAAGTTACCTCACTGCCTTGGGCTATTACAGGTGTTGCAGTATTGCCAATTACAGAGACTTCATCTAACACTGCAACGTCTTCATTGGTTTGAGCTAAGGCAAGCGTACTTAAATGGGCGGAAATCAGCACCGCCAAAAGGGTTTTGTTTGTCATTCTTCTTTCCCATAAATAAATTAAGGTTAATAAGTTACGCGAAATTTTATCGACTTTCAACAATAACCATAAAAAATTTATATATATTTTTATATTTTACTCTTGCCAAACAAAAAATATCCATTAATATTTTATGGCTTTTAAAAAGGAGAATTTTTTATGCAATCTAAACTCAAATTAACCTTAGCGGCGGTTGCCGTATCTGTTGCCCTAAGCGGCTGTAAATCTACCGATGGTGCTCGTGTGGTTGAAAAACCAAAAGCTGAACAAGCGGTCGAAATTACCAAAAAACCTGCAAAATCGGAAAATGCAGGCTCAAATAAACCTGATACAAAGGCTGAAACAACAACGCCGACAAAACCTGATACGCCGGTTAAACCAAAACCATCTGAGCAACCAAAGCCTGTTGTGCCAGTCAAACCAACAGAGCCGGCTAAACCCGTTGAACCTAAACAACCCATTGAACAGCCAAATCCTGCTGAACCGACTGAGCCGACTAAACCTATTGAAGAAAAACCGGTCGAACCACAAAAACCGACGCCATCAACTTCAGTAAAACCGGTTAATGAAGACAGTTCAGGCAAATTATGGCGTGTAATTCCGTTAGCAAATAACGGATTATTAAGCGATGCCGGTGAAGTAAGACGTGAAGATCGCGATCATTTTGTTCACCCTGATGCGGATGGTTCAAAATCTCCTTTTGTAGCTGATGAAGATGACAAATCGCATAACTACTACTTAGTGCTAAATCTTGGTACAGAGGATAAAGAAAATGTCAGAATCCCAACCTTAATCTCAAACGGAGAAAGTTATTTGGGTAAACATTCAGGAGTATTGAACGATAACAAATTAGAAGGTAAACAACTTCTAGCTGGAAATAAGGATATGCCTGATGCCAAACAGATTAATTATCTCTACATCAACCAACCTTACTCAAGCTACGGTGCGTTATTTACCAATGAAAATGATAGTTCATTGTTTAATATCCGCTTAACGACAGGGCGAGATGGTAAAAAACAAAGTACGGAAGGCAGCGGCTCAAGCTATTCTGAATATGGCGTGTTTGATATCGTTAATGGAAAAGCCCAATGGAAAGATGGTTTAGTAGGGGATGCTATCTATAAAGGTAATGTCATCGCCCGATTTGAGAAAATAGTTGATGGTGAAACTATTGCCTATGCTCCACGACTTGACGGTGATGTTACCTTAAAACTCCATCTTGATAATGAATGGGACAAAAATAAACTCACAGGTGAAATAAACAGCGAAACGTTAGGTAAAATTAAACTGGATGAAAGTAAATTACCTGATGCGATATATTTAAGAGAAAGTATCAGTTTTAGTGACGGTGAAATATCTTATGTTGAAAAAAATAGCAATTTATCAGGCTATTATTCAACCGAATTTGTTGGCGAGAATCTCAATGATGCCGTAGGTAATATTGAGTTAGAAAGCAACAATAGAGAAGGTATTACTAAATATAATGCTGTATTTGGTGGCACAAAATAATCGTTCAGTAAATATAAGGTAAAGACCTTAGCCTATTATTTACATACTGCGATTTTTAAAATAATGAAGAAACCCCATATAAAAATACACTGAATGAATATTTTTATATGGGGTTTCTCCTTTAACATATAATGTTTTTTTGTGTTTTTCATTTCGGCGGTAACTACCCTTACCTTTACGATTTTTCTCTACTCGCATTTTAAACAGCGGATCTGTTACTAACGCTTTTACTGCACTCTCTTGGATATCGCCACGCTGATGGAGATAACCATTATTTTGTTTTGTCATACTATTTCCCTCTTCATAAAAAGTAAGCAATATTCTGTCAAATTCATCTGCCGTTGTATATAAAAATTGGGTATAATTGTTAAAATTTCAATGCAAGCGGTCATATTTTCAGATTATTTTGCAAATTCAGAGGTTTTATTATGAAAAAAGAAGAAGTTGGACATCATTTTTTAGCTCGCTTAGGTAAAACACGCTTACGTCCGGGTGGCAAAGTTGCAACGGATTGGTTAATTGGGAGCGGTGATTTTTCAAAAGACAAAAAAGTATTAGAAGTTGCTTGTAATATGGGAACAACCGCTATTCAACTGGCAAAACAGTTTGAATGCCAAATTATTGGTATTGACTTAGACGAAGAGGCTCTTGAAAAAGCCCATGAAAACATCAAAGATCAAGAAGTTGAGCATTTAGTTCAAGTACAAAGAGCAAATGCGACAAAACTGCCATTTGAAGATGAAAGCTTTGATATTGTGATTAACGAAGCAATGCTTACAATGCTCCCACAAGAAGCAAAAGAAAAAGCCATTCGTGAATATTTTCGTGTGTTAAAGCCAAACGGTTTTTTGCTTACACACGATATTATGCTAAACACAGACAATGCAGATGAATTATTAGCTGAGTTGCGTGATGCGATTAATATCACTGTATCACCACTTACAAAACCAGATTGGAAAGCATTATTCCACCATTGTGGCTTTAGAAATGTAGAAACTTTCTCAGGCGAAATGTCGCTACTCTCTCCGAAAGGTCTAATTCACGATGAAGGCGTATTAGGGGCAATGAAAATCGTAGGAAACGCATTAAAACCTGAAAATCGTGAAACGTTCAATAAAATGTACAAAATTTTTAACGATCCTGACCAAAAGTTAGGCTTTGTTGCGGTTTGTAGTCAAAAATAATTTTCCAGTTAGTTAAAAGGCAATACAAAATATGTTTCAAATGTTGCGAGAGTGGTATCAAAGAAAATTTACCGACCCACAAATAGTTGTGCTATTTGGTATTCTATTAATTGGGTTTGGCATTATTTATTTTTTCAGTGATTTATTAATGCCGCTATTAGTCGCTCTCGTATTTGCCTATTTGCTTGAATGGCCAACCCGCTTTTTAACGGTTAAATTAAAGTTACCAAGAACGTTAAGCGTTATTTTAATCTTAGGTAGTTTTATCGCCTTGCTGTCATTCTTAGGGGTAGTATTGTTACCAACCTTATGGAATCAAGCGGTAACTTTTATTCAAGATTTGCCGTCAATGTTCAACTTGCTCAATGCTTGGGTGCAAGGATTACCTGAACATTACCCGGAATTGGTGGATTACGCCACTGTTGATTCAATTATGAATACCGCGAAAAGCAATATTTTGAGTATGGGAGAGTCGCTTTTAACACTTTCTATTAACTCTATTATTAGTTTGGTTGGATTAGGTATTTATACATTCCTAGTGCCGTTAATGGTATTTTTCTTATTGAAAGACAAATTAGTGTTAATGCGTTCATTTAGTAAAGTATTACCACAAAACCGTCGCTTAGCTACACGCGTTTGGTTTGAAATGCAACAACAAATTGCTAACTATATTCGTGGTAAATTTCTGGAAATTGTAATTGTCGGAGTTGTAACCTACATCATCTTCCTCTTTTTTGATCTACGCTATCCGTTACTGCTTTCTGTTGCAGTAGGGATTTCAGTTTTAATTCCTTACATTGGTGCGGTATTAGTAAGTATTCCGGTAATGTTGGTCGCCTTATTCCAATTTGGCTTATCTCCTGATTTTTATTATTTAATGCTTGCTTTTATTATTAGTCAATTACTAGATGGAAACTTACTTGTGCCGTATCTATTTTCTGAGGCGGTTAATCTACACCCTCTCACCATCATTATTGCCGTGCTGATTTTTGGTGGATTATGGGGCTTCTGGGGCGTATTCTTTGCTATTCCATTGGCAACATTGGTTAAAGCTGTGGTTCAAGCCATTCCATCTAACCATACAGATGCAATTATATTAGAGAAATAAGCGGTTTTTTATAAAGAATGGATACTCAACAACTCTCACAAAAGCCTGCTCGCCACCATCATCTTAACCGACTCAATGCCGTTGTTGCCTTAGGAGGCGGACACGGTTTAGGACGGCTACTCTCTGCTCTGCCATTTTTAAAAGAACGGCTCACAGGTATTGTTGCAACCACCGATAATGGTGGCTCAACAGGGCGTATCCGCTCTCAACAAGGTGTAATTGCTTGGGGCGATTTACGCAACTGTTTGAATCAAATTATTGTAAAACCTACGGTTGCCTCTCGCCTTTTTGAATATCGTTTTGGTGGAACGGGAGAACTCAGTGGGCATAATCTCGGCAATCTCATTCTTACCGCCCTTGAAAATATGCAAATTAGACCGCTTGATGGAATTAACCTTGTGCGAGATTTGCTACACGTTAGATCAAAGCTTATTCCGATGTCGGAAACGCCTGTTCATTTAATTGCAGAGTTACAATGTGGCACAAAAGTATTGGGCGAAGTTCAAATTGATGCACTGGCTGAAACACCACATCATTTAGAGCTAGATACGCCTGTCTTAGGCACGCCGGAAGCGATTGCTGCTATTCAAGAAGCAGAGTTAATACTACTCGGTCCGGGCAGTTTTTTTACCAGTATTATGCCGAATTTACTGGTTTCAGATATTGCTCAAGCTATTCACCGAAGCCAAGCTAAAGTCATTTTTATTGATAACATCGGGCAAGAACACGGTCCTGCCGGGAATTTATCGCTTAATCAGCGAGTTGAATGGATTGAGCACTGTATCGGGCAATCTCGCATAAATGGTGTTATTACAACTGATGATGAACCATCTATACTTCCGCTGCATATTAAAACGCTGCGTAAAAATTTATCGGCTGATGATGTTTATTACCGCCACGATCGCAATAAATTAAGCAAAGCGATTGATGAATTAATTCACAATCTATAACTAAATAAAACAAGCGGTTAAATTTCTCTAATTTTTTGCAATTTGCAAAATGTAAAAGAAATTTAACCGCTTGTACTTTCAATCAATTCATTATTTTGAACGCTCTACCCACTTACCATCAACGTAATCAACAATCCATTTGGTTGCCTTACCGTTTTTATCTGAAGTAACATATTGACGTTTTTCTTTACGACTAAAACGAATAATAGCCTCATTTCCTTCAGGATCTTGCTGCGGAGCATCCGCAAGATATTGTAATTTCTCCGGCAATCTATCACGATACAAGGCTAATTCCGCCACTTTCGGAGCTCGGCTTTCACGCACTTTCGGGAAATTATGAGCAGACATAAATACGCCACTTGCTCCATCTCTTAACACAAAATAAGCATCTGCCTTTTCGCACTTTAGCTCAGGAAAAGCAATAGGTTCTTCTCGTGGAGGGGCAACTTCACCATTTTTCAAAATTTTTCGGGTGTTATCGCAGCTTGTGCAACCCATATATTTGCCAAAACGACCTAATTTTAAGTGCATATCCGCACCACATTTATCACATTCCACAACAGGTCCGTCATAGCCTTTAATTTTAAATGAGCCTTGTTCGACAACATAACCATCACAATTTGGATTATTACCGCAAACGTGAAGTTTACGCTCGGCATCAATCACATAGCTATCCATCGCTGAATCACATTTCGGACAGCGTTTGCGTGCCATTAAGGCTTTTGCCTCAGAATCTGAATCCAAGACATTCAAGAATTCGGCTTCAGGAATTAAATTCATCGTGGTTTTGCAACGTTCTTTTGGTGGTAACGCATAGCCTGTACAACCTAAGAAAACCCCTGTAGAAGCGGTACGGATAGCCATTTTTCTGCCACAAGTCGGACAATCAATATCTGTCGGCACAATGCTGTTTGGCTTCATCCCTCCTTCAAGCTCATCTAACTCCGCTTGGGTTAGCTCTTCAGAAAAATGCTTAAAGAATGTATTTAATTCATCTTTCCAGTTTTTATTACCTTCTGCAATTTGGTCTAAAACTTCTTCCATATTGGCAGTAAAGTCGTAATTCATTAAATCTTTAAAAGATTCATTTAAACGATCGGTAACTACCTCACCGATTTTTTCCACATAAAAACGTTTGTTTTCAGTGCGAACATAGCCACGCTCTTGAATGGTCGAAATAATTGAAGCATAAGTTGAAGGGCGACCAATTTTACGCTCTTCAAGCTCTGTAACTAATGAAGCCTCATTAAAACGTGCAGGCGGTTTGGTAAAGTGCTGGCTTGGCACAACTTCATCAAGTTTGAGTTTTTGATGAAGTTCTACTGCCGGTAATTCTTGATCTTCAGGATTTTTCCCTTGTACCGGCAATACTTTCGTCCAACCATCAAAACGCATTACACGTCCGCTCGCTTTTAATTCATAATCTCCGGCACGAACAGTTAATGAAGTAGAATCGTAGCGTGCAGGCAACATCTGGCAAGCTAAGAAACGACGCCAAATTAAGTCATATAAACGTTCAGCGTCTTTATCCATACCTTTTAAGTCTGCCATTTTCACATTCACATCAGAAGGACGAATAGCTTCGTGGGCTTCTTGTGCGTTATCTTTACTGCGATACACATTGGCTTTCTCTGGCAAATAATTTGCCCCAAAGTTATCTTCAATATAACCACGAGCCATCGCCAGAGCTTCACGGCTTAAGTTTGTAGAGTCGGTACGCATATAGGTAATATAACCCGCTTCATACAAACGTTGAGCCAACATCATTGTTTTCTTTACCCCAAAGCCTAAACGTGTGCTTGCGGTACGTTGTAACGATGAAGTAATGAATGGAGCAGATGCTCGAGAACTGGTCTCTTTTGCTTCAATATTAGAAACAATAAAATCACTTTTTTCTAATGCTTGAACGGCAACATTCGCATCTTCTTCATTTTTCGCTGAGAATTTTTTACCTTTGTAAGCCGTCAATTCAAGCGGTAATTTTTTACGATTAATTTGCGTATTGGCTAAAATTGTCCAAAATTCTTCACTTTGGAAAGCTTTAATTTCACGCTCTCGCTCAACTAACAATTTCACCGCGACAGATTGCACACGCCCGGCAGATAAACCTCGAGCGACTTTTTTCCAAAGTAATGGCGATACCATAAAGCCCACCACTCGGTCTAAAAAGCGACGGGTTTGTTGGGAATTCACGCGATCAATATTCAGTGGCTGAGGATCTTCAAATGCCTTTTTAATCGCATCTTTGGTAATTTCATTAAACACAACTCGACTAAAGCGACTGTCATCACCACCGATAATTTCACGTAAATGCCAAGCAATAGCTTCCCCTTCTCTATCCAAGTCGGTTGCCAGATAGATATGGTCTGCTTTCTTCGCCAGCGATTTTAATTCAGATACTACTTTTTCTTTATCAGGCATAATCTGATAGTTCGCTTTCCAGCCGTTGTATGGATCGATTCCCATACGTTTCACTAAAGCTGTACGTTCTTTTTCTGCCTTTACTTTTGCTTTTTCTGTTGCACTTAGCCCTTTAGTTGAAATCGGCTTTGCTTTTTCCGTTTTTTCATCACTGCCGCTTTTCGGTAAATCACGGATATGCCCCACGCTTGATTTCACAACATAGTCGCTACCAAGATATTGATTAATTTTTTTCGCCTTAGCCGGAGACTCCACAATAACGAGTGATTTTCCCATAGTTTATTA
>NZ_JBXGGI010000143.1:0-4647 GCF_056854775.1 Mannheimia sp. | reverse complement strand
CAAAATAGTTGCTAACCTTATTTTTTGATTAGGTTAGTAGCTTTTTTTATTCAAAAAATCCTTTATAAACATCAACTTATGTTTCTTTGTTAATCCGTTGTGATTATTTAACTTCTGCTTTAAGTCTTTAAAAAGACTTTCCGCTCTATTTGTGGTTCTTTCAATATTTAGCTCAGGGTATTTCTCGAAAGTAAATAAATAATCGTGATATCGCTTTAAACTGGCATAAGCTCCCCTTATATTTCGATGTTTATAAGGGAAATAACCTCTCGCATTTGCTATATCTGAACGTTCATTTAAAAAGTCCTGATGTTTTAAATACCAATTGTGTAGTTCCCTATAAAATATATTTTTCGTACTCTTTGTTAAAGTCTTAACAAGAATTTTTAATTCCTTTCCGGCTTGAGATTGGTGTTTTCTGCCTAATTTACGCATCACTATCGCAATCATATGAAACGGGCACATTTGTGTCGGGGTATTGAGTAAATCTTTTAATAATCCCCTCCGACCATCGCAGGTAACTGATTGAATAATATAGCCTTTTTCCCTCAACTGATTGAGAGCTAACTGATAATAAACATCTTTTTCTGTTTTTACAAAACGATGATAGATTACCTTCTTTTTCAGACTATTGATTAAAACCAATACACCAAATTCTCGACCAAAGAAAGTGGTATCCATAATAATATTCAGATATTTTCCTTCTATTATATTTACCTGGCTTTTAGGGGCTTTTTCAATATATCGTTGAATAGTTCTCACCGAACAATGATATTTTTCAGCAAGTTGCGGATAAGTCTGTTTTCCTGTTGTGTAATCAGACCAAATTTGAATAGCGTTTAATTTCTTTTGAAAGGTAAAGGTTTTATTACATTGATTGCAATAATGGCGTTGAATATTATTTTGCTTACCGTGCTTCTTGATATTCGTACTTTGGCAAAATGGGCAGTTTTTTATTCATTTTTCAAAAATAGGGCTTAAAGCCTTGTACTATAAGGCTTTAAGCCACTTTTTAGCAACTATTTTGTCTACTATGCCAAAAGTTTAGCTATAATAAAAAACACAGCGAAATGCTGTGTTCTATAAATTCAATAACTTACTTTTCTATTTTTTTCGTTTGAATAGGAAAGAAATAACGGTAAGAACCAAAAATACGAAAAATAAAATTTTTGCAATTTCAGTTGCACTTCCTGCTATACCTCCAAAACCAAAAAATGCTGCCACGATGGCGATAATGAAAAATACTACAGCATAATGTAACATAGTGATCTCCTTATATATGTTTTTGATTAATGCATTTTGAATGTAACATAACTAAATAGCTTTTCGCAAGCAGCAGTATTTAATTAAAAAATTTAAATTAATCCTGATTAATTCGGCTTGAAATCGCACTTTGTTGATTTTTATATTTTGCATCTTCTCGTGCATTATAAGGTTTAGCGGCATCACCACTTAGAATTTCAAAACTTAATGCACCTATTGCCATATTTGGGCGGAGGGCAAGGGGTAATTTACCGGCATTGAAAAATTCCAAAACAATTTTTCCTTCCCAACCCGGATCGATACGGTGGGCGGTAACGTGAACCATCAATCCAAGTCTGGCAAGTGAGGAGCGTCCATCTAACCAACCAACAATATTGGCAGGTAAACTGACCGATTCAAGAGTTGTCGCAAGGGCAAGATCACCTGGGTGTAGGAAAAAGGCTTCGTCATCGCCAATAATAATTTCATCGCTCATTACTTTGTTTAATTGAGCGGTAACCTCTTCACGAGGACCACTTAAATCAATATAAGGCGTGTTATGCTCACGAAAAACACGGAATGAATTACCTAAACGTACATCTGCCGTTGCACCGGAAATTTTATCATCAGAAGGACGAGGCGTAATACTGATAATGCCTTCATCTAAGTAACGTTTAATATCGGTGTCGCATAAACGCATATTTTGCTCCTATTTGAGTAACTGTTTGATTTGGGCTTTGAGAATATCGATCGCAATACGGTTTTTGCCGCCTTTTGGCACAATGATATCGGCATATTGTTTTGATGGCTCAATAAATTGTAAGAACATTGGGCGAACCGTTTTGCGATATTGGGTAATTACCGATTCCATTGAACGACCACGTTCCACCATATCACGTTGTAAGCGGCGGATAAAGCAAATATCTAATGGAGCATCAACGAAAATAGAAACATTCAGTTCATTACGGATATGTTCATCGGTCAGAAGCAAAATACCTTCTAAAATAATAATTTTTTTCGGCTCGAAGTGTTTGGTGGTCGTTTTACGATTATGCTCGGTGTAATCGTACTCGGGAATTTCAATCGCTTTGCCTTGTTTTAGTTGGCGTAGATGATCAACCAGTAAATGATGATCCATTGAGTTAGGGTGGTCGTAGTTGGTTTTAATGCGTTCGTCCATTGTTAAATGAGATTGATCTCGGTAATAAGCATCTTCAGAAATAATGCCAATATTATCTGTTCCCAATTCATTTTTCAGCTCTTTATAAATGGTCGAGGCAATCAGGCTTTTCCCCGATGCAGAAGCTCCGGCAATGGCAATATCAACACAAGATGGTTGTTGTGCAGTATCAGTCATAAAAATTTCCTATTCATTCAAAAAGTATCCTGTAAATTATACCCAATTTTTGCAAAATTTTCTGTATAATCGACCGCTTGTAATTGATTTTGAGGAAAAAATGAATACTTTTATTCAAGGATTTGTTGTTTGTTTTGGTTTAATTGTGTCAATTGGGGCACAAAATGCCTTTTTGTTAAAGCAGGGCATTTTAAAACAACACGTTTTTTGGGTTGCATTAATCTGTTTTTTAGGTGATGTATTTTTAATGACGATTGGCGTGCTAGGACTTGGGACAGTCATTTCAGAATTACCTGTTCTCAGTTTAATTATTTCGCTCTTAGGTGCAATTTTTCTATTTACTTACGGTAGTCGTTCATTTATTAGCGTATTTAAAAGCGGAGATTCTCTTGTTGCAAGTGGAGAGAATGCCTCAAGTCTTAAAAAAGCTTTAATGATTACTTTTGCCATTACCTTTTTAAATCCTCATGTTTATATTGATACTGTTGTAATTGTTGGCAGTATTGGCGGGAAATTAGACTTTGAAGGCAAGATGTATTTCTTAGTAGGTGCGTTACTTTGTTCGTTTTTATGGTTTTTTGGGCTAGGGTATGGAGCAAGATTACTTTCACCTTATTTTGCTAAGCGTAGAACTTGGCAAATTTTAGATGCAATTACAGGCTTGATTATGTATTTCATCGCTTTTAGCTTACTGATTTATGCATATCAACTTATGCAGCAAATTTTATAATGGGTTAAATTTTTCATTGCTGAATACCGCTATTTTTTGCTATATTAGTAGCAATGTTTGCACGATATAGTGCCTGATTTATTTAATAATTTTATTTGACGGATTCTTTATATGTTTAAAAAATTTTTAGGATTATTTTCAAACGATCTTTCTATCGATCTCGGAACAGCCAATACATTAGTTTATGTGAAGGGGCAAGGTATCGTTTTAGATGAGCCATCGGTAGTTGCGGTTAGACAAGATCGTATGGGATCGCTAAAAAGCATTGCCGCAGTAGGCTCACACGCAAAATTGATGTTGGGTCGTACCCCAAAAAGCATTATGGCAATCCGTCCAATGAAAGATGGTGTTATTGCAGATTTTTTTGTAACGGAAAAAATGTTACAACACTTTATTAAACAAGTGCATAGTAATAATTTTATGCGTCCAAGTCCTCGTGTGTTGGTTTGTGTGCCGGCAGGAGCAACCCAAGTAGAACGTCGTGCTATTAAAGAATCAGCAATTGGTGCGGGTGCACGTGAAGTGTATTTAATTGAAGAACCAATGGCTGCTGCTATCGGTGCAGGTTTGCCTGTACACGAAGCAATGGGGTCGATGGTGATTGATATCGGTGGAGGTACAACTGAAGTTGCTGTACTTTCTTTAAATGGCATTGTTTATTCAACCTCTGTTCGCATTGGTGGTGATAAATTAGATGAAGCTATTATTGCCTATGTTCGCCGTCATTTTGGTTCAGCTATTGGTGAAGCAACTGCTGAACGTATCAAGCAAGAAATTGCAACGGCTAAAATTGAATCTGATGATGATATTAAAACAATGGAAGTACACGGTCATAACTTGGCAGAAGGTGCACCTCGTACTTTTGAATTGAATTCAAAACACGTTTTAGAAGCCATTGAACAACCATTAAACGGTATTGTTGAAGCGGTTAAATCAGTATTAGAGCAATGTCCGCCAGAATTAGCAGCTGATATTTTTGAGCGAGGAATGGTTCTAACAGGCGGCGGAGCATTACTACATAATCTAGATCGCCTGCTTTCGGATTCAACTGGTGTTCAAGTTGTTGTGGCGGAAGACCCACTTACTTGCGTAGCACGTGGTGGTGGTAAAGCACTAGAAATGATCGATATGCATGGTGGAGATGTATTTAGCTCCGATGAATAATCATTTTTTCTAGTTAGATAATAAATTGAAAGTTGGCAATGGATATGATCTATTGTCAATTTTCGTTATATATTCCCAATAAATTTCACATTATATTTTCTAATGAAACCAATTTTTGCTAAAGCTCCTTCTCTAGGAATGCGTCTGATTATTG
>NZ_JBXGGI010000142.1:0-22541 GCF_056854775.1 Mannheimia sp. | reverse complement strand
AAACAAAGAATTGTATATCGTGTCAAACGCAACCCACGTTGATTTATACGATAACCAAGCACGTAAAATTCCCTTTGATAAATTTGAACAATTTTTTAAAGCGAATTTAAAATAAAAATTAAGCCGTCTGAAAGTAAAATTTTCGGACGGCTTAATTTAAAATAAGGTTTTTCAGGCTGCCTGAAAAACACCAAGCACTAAGGAAAACGCAATGCACAACTTTCCCCTAAACCAAATCATCGCCCCAGACAGCGAAGATTTCAAACGCATACACGCCATCGTTGCCGAAAACCAGCCGATAATCGCCAAGCTCAATCACGGCTATTTAACCCCAGATGATATCCGCACGGCATTTTGCACTTTTACCCAAAGCGAAATAGACGACAGCCTTACGGTAAACCTGCCGTTTTTTTGTGATTTCGGACGGCATATCCGCATCGGCAAAAATGTTTTTATCAACACCGCCTGCGTGTTTACCGATTTGGGCGGGATTACGCTAGAAGACAATGTGCTGATTGCCCCCAATGTCAAAATTCTGACCGTCAATCACCCCGAAACGCCAAGCCGGCGTAGGGGTCTGATTTTAAAGCCCGTACACATCAGGCAAAATGCGTGGATAGGCGCAGGGGCGACCATTTTGGGCGGGGTTACGGTGGGGCAAAACGCCATTGTTGCGGCAGGGGCGGTGGTCAGCAAAGATGTGCCTGATAATGCCGTAGTGGCGGGCATTCCTGCCAAAGTCATCAAAACCATAGATTGCTAAGGAGATACCAATGAATCGTCTGCTGTTACCCTTAATCCTGATGCTGACCGCTGCTGCCTGCTCTGCCGAAAGTCCCGCTACCGGGCAGTCCAACGCCCAAAATCCCAACACCCAAAATCTAAAAATACAGGAGAAAACAATGTCCCAACCCCCCGTCTCTGTCAGCATCAATAACCAAGTCTTTGAAGTGCAATTGGAAAACAACCCAACCGCCCAAAGTTTTGCCAATCTGTTACCACTGGATTTGGCAATGAATGACCATCTAAATAACGAAAAATTCGCCACTTTGCCAAACGCTTTGCCAACGAACGACAAAACCGCAGGACAAATCCACGCAGGTGATGTAATGCTTTATCAAGGCGATACGGTTGTGATTTTTTATGAAAGTTTTCACAGCAATTATCGCTACACCAAAATCGGACGAATCAGCAATGTCGACACACTCAAACAAACATTGGGGCGTGGCGATGTACAAGTAAAATGGAATGCAAAATAAAAAAATGCCGTTTGAACAATGTTTCAGACGGCATTTTTGTTTTCAGGCAGCCTGAAAAATAATATTTCCAAAAACGAAAACCAACTTTCCAAAAATCTCCATTCCGTTGCTAATTCTAAAATTTTAGAATACGCCCATTCCATTTATTTTAAAGAGAAAATTTGATGAACCGCATTAGCCAAATCCTAAACATCAAACACCCCATTGTCCAAGCCCCAATGTCGTGGCTGACGGACGCACATCTGGTGGCGAGCGTGGCGGACGCTGGCGGACTGGGCTTTTTAGCCCTACACGCAGGGCAGACGACCAACCCCACTTCCAACGAGGAAGTTTTGGAGCGTATGCGTAACGAAATCCGCAAGGTCAAAGCCTTGACCGATAAGCCTTTTGGCGTGCCGTTTATGTTGTCGTACGATTTTTCGCTGATTCCCTTAATGGTGGATTTGTTTATTGAAGAAGGCGTGCCTGTGGTGCTGGACAATGGCTGGCTTGACCCCGAGATTTACGCCAAATTCAAACAGGCTAGCATTAAAATCATCTGTCGTTTGCCCAATCCCAATTTGGCGGACGCTTTAAAAGCCCAAGCGTTAGGGGCGGATATTTTGGTGCTGACGGGCTTTGACGAAGGCGGAACTTTGCCGATGAAAGAAGTGAGCAGTTTTAATGTCTTGGCGGAATTTGTCGGTAAAGTGGATTTGCCGATTATGCTGGCGGGCGGGATTGCCGATAAAAAATCGGTTCAGGCTGCCTTAACTTTGGGGGCAGAAGGCGTGTGGATTGGCACGGCATTTATCGCCACAGCCGAGTGCCGAAGTCATCAAAAAGTCAAAGAATGGATTGTGAATGCAACGGCTAATGATTTGTTATTGTTCCGCACCGAGCCGTATTATTACCGCTCTTTGCCAACACAGCTTGCCAAAAAATGCTTTGAAATGAGTGAAAACGGGGCAACCCGTGCCGACATCGCCAAGGTGATGAACGCTGGCACAGGAATGCGTTTGGGTATGCTGGAAGGCGATTTTGACAATGGCTATGTGTCGGTGGGCAATGGCATTTCACAAATCCACAAAATCAAAAGCGTGAAAGAATTGATTGATGAGTTGATGGGTTAAATTGGCAAAATCCAACACCGTTTAAATGGGAATTTGAGCGGTGTTTTTCGCTCGTCGTTTGCAACATACCCTAGAAACAATACCACTTACACTTATTTCTCCTGCTGTCCTTCCAACATCTGCCTTGCCATTTCCATACTTTGAATAATCGCTCGGCGGTTAATCGCATCATTGTTGCTATCTAGCACTTTCCGCCAGTAATCAAGTGCTTGTTGGTAGTTATTATTTAGAAAGCCGTCCGAAGCCCGTAGCAATAAACTGGCACTTTCATTTTTATCTAAACTCAAGGCTTCATCAATAATTGCATTAATTTCTACGGTCATTTTCTGTCCGTTATCGTAATAACGGGCAGTGGCAATTGCCCCTAAAATAGCGGCTTTTTTACCAAGTAGTTTTTGAGCATTGTCGTAGCAAACTAAGGCGGAGTCAAAGTCATTGCTTAACACATAAGCCTGCCCTAATTCATACCACAGGTCTCCACTATTGGGATTTTCTCTTAGCTGATTTTGTAGACTGATAATGTAGCGTTCATTTTTTGATGTGCCGTGCTGTTCGCTTACTTGTTGCTGGAAATCTTTGTGGACTTTCAAGCCTTCTTGTACAACTTGATAACGCCCTGAGAAAGCATAGTAAGCAGTTCCTAACAATAAAATTGCGATAAGTGAAAGCATTGCCATTTTAGCAAGCGGTCGATTTTTAACGTTATTTTGCAACTCATTTTTTTCAAATTGAGCCTTCTCAAATTGGTAACGCTGCTCTGCCTCACGCTCATACTCTTGCTTCACATCCTCTGCAAAATATTGAGCAAATTTGACCGCTTGTTGATAATTTTCTCTGCTTAATTGATCACGGGTTTCCATTGAATTTACTCTTATTTGGTTCTATTTTTTCGAGTTCGCCATAAAATCGCAATAAACAATAAGCCGAACAATCCAACCGGTAAGCCCCAGAGCACCCACGTTTGTGGTGTAAGCGGTGGCTGGTAATTCACAAAATTGCCGAAACGTTCAGTCATAATGCGGATAATTTCCTCATTACTTTTGCCTTCATTTACCATTTCGTACACTTCAATCCGCAAGTTATAGGCGGCAGTTGCGTTTGATTCCACCAAATTTTGGTTTTGGCACTGTAGGCAACGTAAAGAGCGAGCAAGTGAAATCGCCCTTACTCGATCTGATTCGTTTTTGAATTGGAAAGTATCTACCATATCCGCTTGGGCGGTGTTAATGCAAACACTCATCGCAAATACAAGCGGTAAAATTTTGGCAATTTTTTGCAAAAGTGAAAATAGGTTATTTATCATTCACTATTTTTCCTTCCTAAGAGCCTCTAATCTTGGCATAAAATCTTGGGCGAAATCCGGGTTGTAGCCTTTTTGTTGATAACGTACCACACCGTGTCGATCAATTAAATAGCTCGATGGGGCTGATGAAACTTTAAGTGTTTGAATTAAAAAGCCTTTTTCATAATCATCAATAATCAAGCTAAACGGATTTCCCCAATTTTCTAAGGCTTTCAAGGCATCATTCGGGCGATCGTTGTAGGTCAAACCAACAATCGGCACGCCTTGCTGTTTGAGTTCTAATAAAATAGGAAATTCTTTAATACACCAAGTACACCAGCTTGCCCAAACGTTGAGAATATAAGGCTCTTGAGGCAAGCTGTTGTTATTTAAATGAGCATTGCCATCAAGTAAGTTTTTGCCCACAAATTCAGGGAAAGGCTTACCCTGCCAATCTTCGGTTGGTGAAAGTGCATCTTTATTCATTAACGGCACGGCAAGAAAGCCCACAATCATTACAAGTATCAAAATAGGAATAAGTAACAATGCTTTTTTCATTTTTTATGTTCTCTACGATAGCCGAATAATGCCAAAATGGAGGCAATAATCATAATAATACCACCCAGCCAAAGGGCTTGCACATAAGGCTTGTAATGCAGGCGGAAAGCGTATTCTAAATTACCGAATTTATCGCCCATAACAATGTAAATATCGTCTAAATAGTGGTGATAAAGCCCGACCTCTGCCATCGTCATCGTACGCACATCGTAATAACGTCTTTCCGGCGTTACTGTTGCAAGCACTTTCTCATCTTTACTAATTGAAAATACGGCTTGTTCTGAGGTGTAATTTGGACCAATTAAATCGTGATAATCTTGATATTTGAAGGTAAAACCCGCTAATTCCGCCTGTTCATTTGGTTTTAAACGCACGCCAATTTCATCGCCATAATAGCTGTTCATCATCGCTCCAATCACGCAGATCGCAAAGCCGATGTGGGCTAATCGCATTGCAAGCGGTTTTATTTTGAACATAAATGGCAAATAAGGGATATGGGTTAAAATAATCCATACTGCGAAACTGATAAACACAATTGGCAGTAGCACGAAATCAAAATGCGGTCTTTGTGAAATAGAGGTGTAAATTATGCCGAGAGCCAAGCCTACTGCCACAGGGAATAACCATAATTTTACTAAAATCTGTTTAGTTGGAATCTGTTTCCAGCGTAGCACTACTGCAAATCCCATCACTACCATTAGCAGTAAACTAAGCGGAGCAAAAACACTATTGAAATACGGAGCACCAACCGAGATCGATCCCCAATTCATTATGGTAAAGATCATCGGATAAAATGTACCTAACAATACGACACAAGCTGCTACACTAAATAAGCCGTTAATCAGTAGGAATGCTGTTTCTTTCGAGAGCAAATCAAAACGAACTTTGCCTTGCCATAAATGAGCTCTAAAGGCGAAAAGAGCTAAAGCAACGAAACTGAGGCTAAAAAAGAGGATAAGAATTGCCATTCCTCTGTCAGGATCAACCGCAAAAGCGTGAACAGATGTTAACACCCCTGAGCGAACAATAAAAGTGCCTAATAAACTTAAAGCGAAGGCGAAGATGGCAAGTAAAATTGTCCAGTAGTAGAACACGCCTCGTTGTTGGCTCACGATCAAACTATGCACTAATGCTGTGCCTAATAACCAAGGCATTAATGAGGCATTTTCGACAGGATCCCAGAACCACCAGCCGCCCCAGCCGAGTTCATAATACGCCCACCAAGCTCCTAAAATGATGCCTGCGGTGAGAAATCCCCACGAAATCATCGTCCACGGGCGAATCCAACGCATTACTGCCGCATCCATTCCACCGGAAATTAAGGCAGCGACAATCATCGCAAAGCTAACCGCAAAGCCTACATAGCCTAAGTAAAGTAGCGGAGGGTGGAAGATTAAACCAATATCTTGCAACATTGGATTGAGATCTTGCCCTTCCGGTGGAGGTGGAAAGCCTCGCTCGAATGGGCTAGAAACTAACAAAATGAAAAGCAAGAAACCAAGCGAAATCAGCCCCAGCATTACCAAAGTTCGATTGGCAAACAAGCGGTCAATTTTTTGCGAAAATTTGCAAAATACCGCTGACCAAAGCACAAGAGCAGTAAGCCAAAACAGCATTGAGCCTTCGTGTCCGCCCCAAGTAGCAGCAAATTTAAAGAAATCAGGAAGTTGGCTATTGGAATGGGCTGCGACATAGATAACAGAAAAGTCATCTGTCAAAAAAGCATAGGCTAAAGCGGAAAAGGAAATTGTGGTGAAAGCAGCTTGCAAATAAGTAAACAAAGGCGATAACGCCAGCCAATGATATTGCTTGCGTAGCTCTCCCCAAAGTGAAAAACCAATTTGAAAAACCGCTGAAATTGCAGCCAATAAAAGTGAAAAATAGCCCAGTTCAGGTAGCATAATAAATCCAAAAAATGACCGCTTGTGAAGGTAAAATAGGACGAAAATAGATGTTTAATTAAATTCCCATCTTAGCAAAGAGGGGGGCTATATTAGCCCCCACCCTATTGCTTAAATAATTTTCTAGCTTATCGCTTAGCTTGCAACCGTAAGTTGCCCTGCATAGAGGATAAAGTAACGTAAACAGAGTACACCGATTAAGTCGAAAATGGAAATTAAGATAATAAATTTCACATTATGTTTCAAGCGGTGGCTACCAAAAATATTTGCCGTTAATGGAATAGCGATACCAATTAACATTACGCCGATCCAGAATACGCTACCCCAGAAGCCTGAAAGTGCATTTGTTAAAGCAAGTGATTTATCTGCCCCACCGAAGTGTAAGCCCACGAAGAATGCCACAATTAAACCTAATTCAGTTACCATAATCGGCACTTCAAATTTGTGCATAAAGTGGACTTCGTGGCTTTCCCCCGATAATTTACCGGCAATTAATACCATCAGGAATGTTGCCGCAATACCTGAAGATGCACCGGATGCTAAGAATAGTGCCGGTAACACAGGGTTGTTTAACATCGGATAGCTGACTAAGGCTGATAGTAGGAAGCCTGTGTAAGCCCCTAATACCGCCGCTAACACGAATAAGATAAATTCAATCGGTTTTAACAGTTTTGCTTCGGCAAAATCGATCCAACCTAAAGCAAATTTAAACATTGGTAGGTAGCGGCTAATAAAGCAGGCTAACCAATCTTTAAACATAATTGCAATCCAAACAACGAGAACTGCCATATAAAGTTGGAATAACATCACCCCCATCGACATTACCGATGAAAAGTTGTAGTTGAACATTAATTTCCAGAATGTCCAAGGTTTGGTCAAGTGGAAAATTAGCAACAACAAACCAATGATGGTTGGTAATGTACCAAGAATTGCCGCACTGCGAATAATCCAGTTTTGGCTTGGTTTTTCGATTTTTACACCGCTATTACGGTAAGCAATCGCTAACTGTACCGCACCTGATGAAATACCAAGTAGAAATAAATAGATAGCGATGGTGCCGTCCCAAACAAGGTTTGGGGTTTGGAAAGGTACATATTCATTCATTATCTATGTTCTCCTTTACCAAATGGAATGTGATACAAGTTCGGCTCTGTACCGAGCGATGTTTTCGTGCGATAAACAGGGTTGTTTTTCACTTTGTGGAAAATATCGCTGGTTGGATCGTTCATATCACCGAAGGTTAATGCTTTGGTTGGGCAGGCTTCAACACAAGCAGGTTGTTTGCCCTCAGCCAAGTTGGTGTCACGACAGAAGTTACATTTATCTGCCGATTTTTTCTCTGGGTGAATGAAACGTACACGGTACGGACACACCGCAATACAATATTGACAACCCACACATAAATCTGAATGAACATCCACAATCCCCGTTTCCGGATCAACAAACGATGCACCTGTCGGGCAAACACTTACGCAAGGTGCGTTAGTACAATGTTGGCAAGATTGACGGAAAAACTCATACTGTACATTTGGGAATTCGCCAAACGGCTCGCTACGGATAATTTCTAATCGAGAAACACCTTCCGGCACTTTGTTTGTAGTACGGCAAGCGTCCATACACGCAGTACAACCGATACAAGAGGTTTCATCGTGTACCATCGCATAGCGAATTTTCTTTTGTTCTTTCTCAGTAGCAAGAGTTACTGAGGTAGCAAGCCCGGTGCTTGCTACGACAGCTATAGCACCTGCCCCTGAGACGAAATCTCTACGGGTGCAAGTCATTATTTTATTCCTTTTGCTTCTGTGGCTTTCATTTCAGGGTTTTTAAATTCTCCTGAATGCACTTTGGTATGGCAATCTACACAGAGTTTGATGCGATCTTTTTCTGCAATGCCTTTCATCGGCTCTTTTTCCGGGTGAATTTCGTGGCAGTTTGTGCACGAAATTTTTGATGCGTGAGTATCGTGAGCCCAGAATTTTTCACGCAAAGCGTCCGGATTATGACACGCCATACACACTTGGTTTTGCTCGTGAACAGAACGCTCTAACTCAGGGTTAGATGCTTTACCGTGCGGATTAAAACGCATCACATCTTTCGCCCCTTTACGGTGGCTTTCAGAAATGTTGCCGTGGCAGCTCACACAAGTAATTTGCTCACCGGTGTTCGGGCTTTTCACATCTTTTTGGAAATGTTTGCCTACGTGATGGAACGGTTTACCTGTCGCATTTGCTGTTTCGTGACATTGCGTACAGTATTTGTTTGGATCACGGCGAGCATCTTGAGCAATTTGTGAATTATCCGCTTGTTCAGATTGCCAAAGTGGTTTTGGCGGAGCCGGCATTTCTGCACTAGCGGTTGAAATTGCAAAAAAACTTGCAAATGCGACCGCTTGTAGGAGGGCGATTCCTCGCCCTGCTTTTGAGATTAAATTTTTCATAGTATCACCTCAAGCTACATTATTTTGCATCTGCTTTTGGTGCGTCTTCTGCAGGCAATAAGCCTTTAGCACGAGCTTCTTTTTCCCATTGTGGCACAACTGTTTTTAAGAATTCATCTTTCGCAGCTTGCTCTTTAGGAATATCTAAGCCAATCGCTAATTGTGCTTTCTCTTTGGTTGAGATGTCTGGAATTGCAACCGGAGTGGTCACGCCGTGTTTCGCTAATACTACACCTAACTCTGCACGAGCATCTGCTGCACGGTCAATACCGGTTGCGATAGTACGTAGCATAACATCTGGTGCGTGGAAATGGTTACCGTGCCCTGCCGCTGAGTAGTCCCAACGCCATTGAGCGTGACGGATTGCAGTTAAAATATCTTTCATTTCAACTTCTGTTGCACCGGCTTCCCAAGCCGCTTTCGCTTCGAAGTGAGCTTTCACTAATTGATCTTCTAAACGAATCATCGCTTCTTTCACATCGTGTTTGTATTGTTTCACACGTTTTTCAAGTGTTTCTTTGCTTTGCTCGTGGCAAGTTTTACAAGTCGCTTCAAAGTTATCGAACGGATTACCGATTTTGTGTTCGGTGTAAACTTTTCCGTCTTTATCTTTCACTTTTGGCATATGGCAGTCAATACAAGTCACTCCGTTTTTACCGTGTGTACCTTGAGCCCAAACTTCGAAGTCAGGGTGTTGGGTTTTTAACATTGGTGCTTTAGATAAGGCGTGTGTCCAGTCGGCAAAGTTGATTTCATCGTAGTATTTTTCGATGCTATCTACATCAATACCGTTTTTCCAAGGGAAAGTTACGTCTGTTTTATTTTTGAAGTAGTATTCCACGTGGCAGTTTGCACACACGGCTGGACGTTGTCCGTGCTTGTCTAAGTCTTCAAATTTCCAACCAATGGTATTTAACGCACGCAATACGTGAGGACGTGCAACACGAAGTGCTGCTTTACCTTCTTTAAACTCTTCTGAAGCTGTATCGTGGCAGTCTGCACAACCAATTGAGTTTACGACTTCTGAACCATATTTTGCCCATTTAGGGTCAAAATAACCACGCTCACCTTTTTCTTCAATTAAGCGAGCAACATCCGGACCTTTACAGGTCCAACAAGCTGAAGGCTGTGGACCGTCGTTTTCATCTTTAGGTGCCCCGGTACGCAAAATATCACGCACATCGGTAACCGCATAGTAATGCCCACGTGGTTTGTTATAATCTTTAGAGAACGCATAGCCTGCCCATAAAATCACATAACGTGGGTCATACTCTAACGCACTACCACGGTCGGTTGATTGAGAAGTCGCTTTCCAAGAGTTATATTGGAGCGGATATTTCTCTGCAAAAAGATGGTTTGCAGACTCAACCGTTACGCCTAATTTTTCGTGTTTAACGGCTTTATCTGTTAAAGACTCTTTTTTTGCTTCTTCTGCTAAAGCCGGTTGTAAACACCCCAATATTGAAATTGCAGCCACCATTAGGCTTTTCGTGAATAATTTCATTTTGGTTCTCCCACTCAGGTAAAAAATCATTAAATATAAATAAGAATTTTTCCTATTACATTAATAAGAAAATTCTAATAATTCATTAAAGAGAATATGAAATTTAAATCAACTCTACTATCGCAAAGTGAATATTTTTTGAATTAAATCAAGAAAATTCCGCAAAATACCCCTTAAGGGTTAAAGCCTTTTACAGCCTAAATAAAAACGACTTTTATTTGCTTAAATTATAGATAAAATCAATTCTTACTTTAGTCAAAATTAAAGTTTAAAAAATAGTGAATTTGTGGTATCTATAACATTTTTTAACAAATAATAAAAAATGCGAAGGACACAACACAATGAATGGTGCAAGATTTATTACTGAGAGCCTAAAAGCTCACGGTGTAACTCATCTTTTTGGCTATCCGGGGGGAGCAATAATGCCAACCTATGATGCCATATATGATTCGGGCTTAGAGCATCTTCTCTGCCGCAATGAGCAAGGTGCTGCAATGGCAGCAATTGGTTACGCTCGTTCAACAGGAAAAGTGGGCGTTTGCATTGCTACTTCAGGACCGGGAGCGACGAATTTAATTACCGGATTAGGTGATGCAGCACTAGATTCTATTCCTATCGTTGCTATTACCGGGCAGGTTGCAAGCCATTTAATAGGTACAGACGCCTTCCAAGAAGCAGACGTTCTCGGGTTGTCGCTCGGCTGTACTAAGCACAGTTTTATCGTTCAAAGTATTGAAGAACTACCTGAGATTTTAGCCCTTGCGTTCCAAATTGCTCAAAGTGGCAGACCGGGTCCTGTATTAGTTGATATTCCGCGAGATGTTCAATTAGCTCCTATTAATGCTCAACCCATTGTTTATACGAAAGAGAAAGCTCCTACACAAAATGCAGAGAAACTAGCTGAAGCCAAAAAACTATTATCAGAAGCTAAACGCCCTGTGCTTTACGTTGGTGGAGGCGTAGGAATGGCAGACGGTGTACAAGCGGTCAGAAATTTTGTAAAAATTGCAAATATTCCTTCTGTTTCCACACTAAAAGGATTAGGCACTATCGAACCAACCGATCCGCTTTATATGGGTATGATTGGTATGCACGGCACAAAAGCCGCTAACTATGCCGTGCAAGAGTGCGATTTACTCATAGCCTGTGGTGCTCGTTTTGACGATCGTGTAACCGGTAAATTAGACACTTTTGCTCCTCACGCAAAAGTCATTCATATTGATATTGATAATGCTGAAATTAACAAGCTACGACAAGCTCAAATTGCCCTACAAGGCAGCCTCATAGAAGCAATTAATTATTTAGCTCAACCGTTAGACATTGATGCTTGGCGTGAAGATGTACGTAATTTAAAACAGCAATTTGACTTCCAATATCAAGAAAATAGCGGTAATGGTGATATCGATGCGGTTGCGTTATTACATACCTTGTCTAACCGTAAAGCAAAAAACAGTGTCGTAACAACCGATGTTGGTCAGCACCAAATGTGGTCGGCACAACATTTAACTTATACCGATCCGAAAAACTACATTACCTCAGCAGGCTTCGGCTCAATGGGCTTTGGCTTGCCTGCTGCAATCGGAGCTCAAGTTGCTCGTCCTGAAGATCAAGTCATTGTTATCACGGGCGATGGCTCAATTTTAATGAACATTCAAGAACTTGGCACTATCAAGCGTGGTAAGCTGCCGGTAAAAATTTTGTTGCTGGATAACCAACGTTTAGGAATGGTTCGCCAATGGCAATCTCTGTTCTTCCACGGTCGCCACAGCCAAACAATTTTAGACGACAACCCGGATTTCGTAATGCTTGCTAAAGCCTTTGATATTGAGGGCGAACGCATTGAAAAGGCTTGCGAAGTTTCGGACGGAATTGACCGCTTGTTAAATGCCAAAGGGGCGTATTTACTCCACGTTTGCATTCCACAAGAAGATAACGTCTGGCCTCTCGTGCCACCAGGTGCTTGTAATGCGGATATGCTGGACGATGATGTGTAGGAGGAAAAATGCAAGAATATCAATTAACCTTAAAAGCCAACAAACGCCCGGAAACTTTAGAGCGTATTTTAAGAATGATCCGTCATCGTGGTTTTGAAGTAAAAAGTTTGAAGGTTGAAGCAAATAATGCAACATTTGAATTAGAATTGACTTTAGTAAGCCAACGCCAGATTTCACTTTTAACCCATCAATTAGAAAAACTGTTTGATGTTATAGAGATCAATTAGTCAAACTTTTCAAGACCGTGTGTTTTCTACACGGTCTTTTTTTCGCCAAAAATTTACAATTCTCTATCTTTTTGATTTTATTCACATCTTCAAATTTCAACCTATTTTTCTTGTTTTTTGCTCTTTACTTTTTAAACCCAACAGATCTAACATACTATATATAGTGTTAAATAATGTTAAAAAACACAACATATTGTGTTAATAATAAAAATGGAAAACCTCAGATTCAGTTCAGAACAAATTGTTTGGCAAGAAGTGCCGAATGAAACTTCACTGGCTTTTCTCATTACAGGCTGTCCGCTTGGCTGTAAAGGCTGCCATAGTGTAGAGAGTTGGAAAGCCTGTGAGGGAAAAGAGCTAACGCTTGATTATCTCAATGAACGCCTAAAACGCTATCAAGGTTTAATTAGTTGCGTGCTATTTATGGGGGGTGAATGGCAAGCGGAAACATTACTCTCTTTATTAAAACGTTGTAAGCAACAAAAGCTACAAACTTGCCTCTACACAGGCTTAGAGCGGCACGAAATTCCTCCTTGTTTACTGACTGAATTAACTTACTTAAAAACAGGTCGTTGGATTGCCGAGCAAGGCGGATTAAACAGCCTGACCACTAACCAACGTTTTATTGATTTACGCAATAATGAAAATCTAAACCACTTATTTATCAAAGGAGCAATGCTATGATTCGCTTAGAAGCGAAACAAATTTCAGAAAAATTAGCTTTTATTGACCACTACATTCAAGCCCAAAATGCGGCTGATGGCTCAAAAATGGACGCTAACGCCAACGTAACACAAAAAAATATTGCCACAATGGAAAACGAGCTGATGAAAGATTTTTTTGTGCAAATTAATCGAGCAAAAATCAGCGAAAAAATTGCAAAACTTTTTGATAAAGAGACCGCTTGCGAATACTTACGCCAAATTGAAGCACACGAAATTTACGTTCACGATGAAACCAGCCTCAAACCTTATTGTGTATCGGTTACAATGTATCCGTTTTTGCGTGATGGCTTAACCAAACTGGGGGGCGAATCCAAAGCTCCAAAACATCTGGCTTCTTTTTGCGGCTCTTTTGTCAATTTTGTTTTTGCGGTTAGTTCCCAATTTGCCGGAGCTGTTGCGACCGTTGAATTTCTTACCTATTTTGACTATTTTGCCCGTAAAGATTATGGCGATAACTACCTGAAAACCCATCGTTCCGACATTGAAAATCACCTCCAACAAGTGGTCTACAGCATTAACCAACCGGCTGCCGCACGAGGCTATCAAAGCGTATTTTGGAATATTTCGGTTTACGATAAATTCTATTTTGAGGCAATGTTCGGTAACTTTGTGTTCCCTGATTTTGAAAAGCCCTGCTGGGAAACCACCGCTAAATTGCAGCTTTTCTTTATGCAATGGTTTAACAAAGAACGCAGCAAAGCCATTCTTACGTTCCCTGTAGTAACTGCCGCAATGCTAACTGAACAAGGTAAATGCAAAGATGACGAATTTGCCAACCAAATGGCAAATGAACTGGCACAAGGTAATTCCTTTTTTATTTATCAGTCGGATAACCCTGATTCCCTCGCTTCTTGCTGCCGTTTACGCAATGAAATCAGTGATCACACCTTCTCTTACTCACTCGGTGCTGGCGGTGTAGCAACAGGTTCGATAAATGTGATTACGATTAATATGAACCGTTTAGTGCAAGATAAGCGTGATTTGAGTTCAGAAGTCAGCAAGATCCATAAATATCAATATGCTTACCGAAAATTGATGGAGGAATATTTAGCCAACGGAATGCTGCCTGTTTATGATGCTGGATTTATTTCGTTAGATAAACAATTCCTCACCATCGGCATTAACGGTATGGCAGAAGCGGCTGAATCTCAAGGCTTGAAAGTAGGCTACAATCCTGAATATATTGAATTTGTGCAATCTCGCTTAAAAACAATTTTTGAGGCAAACCAAGCTGCCAGCCAACAATATGGTGTGAAGTTCAACACTGAATTTGTGCCTGCCGAAAATTTAGGGGTAAAAAATGCGAAATGGGATAAAGCAGACGGCTATTTCGTGCCTCGTGATTGCTACAACTCCTATTTCTATGTGGTAGAAGATGAAGAAACTAACGCTCTCGATAAATTCTTACTGCACGGCAAAAAGCTAATTGAATGGCTAGATGGTGGTTCAGCCTTGCATTTAAACCTCGATGAAGCCTTAACCGCCAACGGCTATCGTTCACTATTAGACACCGCCGCTAAAACAGGCTGCAACTATTTCTGCATTAACGTCAAAATCACAATTTGCAACGAATGTAGCCATATCGACAAACGCACTTTGCATCGTTGCTCCAAATGCGGCTCGCAAAATATTGACTACGGCACACGAGTTATCGGCTATTTAAAACGGGTTTCTGCCTTTAGTTCTGCCCGCCAAAAAGAGCATAGTTTGCGGTTTTATCATCGAGAAGCGGCTTAACGTTTAAGGTACTTTACAACCCTTTTCTAAAGTTTTATATTGAGCTCTCATTTAGTCGGGGTGCTTGTTTACTCAAATAAAGCAAGCTGAGAAATACCCGTTGAACCTGATGCAGTTAGCACTGACGTAGGAAACTAAAGGCTTAAAACCGATCTATTCCCGTTCGTGTTGGTGCATTGTTTTTTCAATACAATGAGGAATAAACGATGACCACATCTACCCCATTTCAATCCACCTATTTGCAAAAAATTCGGCAAAATCGACCGCTTGTTCATAATATTACCAACATTGTTGCCGCTAACTTTTCCGCCAATGGTTTATTGGCTCTCGGGGCTTCACCCATTATGGCGACTGCCATTGAGGAGATGGAAGCTGTGCCTCAATTAAGTTCGGCTGTGGTAATTAATATCGGCACATTAATCGGCAAAGAAGTGGAAGCAATGGTGCTTGCCGGTAAAACGGCAAACCGTTTAGGCATTCCTGTAATTCTTGACCCTGTCGGCGTTGGAGCAACACCTTTTCGCCGTCAAACGGTTGAAATCTTGCTTAACGAAATCCAATTCACCGCCATTCGAGGCAATGCAGGAGAACTTGCCACCCTCGCAGGCGTAAAATGGCAGGCTAAAGGCGTTGATGCCGGCGAAGGCTCGCATAGCCTTGTGGAAATCGCTCAACAAGTTGCTAAACGTTATAAAACCTTAGTTGCCATTAGTGGCGAAACCGATGTAGTAAGCGATGGCTTACGCACTGCGTTACTTAAAAACGGCAGCCCAATGTTCCCACAAATTACCGCTTCAGGCTGTTTATTAAGTGCCGTGTGCGGTGCATTTTTAGCCGTTGCTGAGAAAAAACGCTATTTCAACGCACTGGTTGAGGCTTGTACCGCTTATGCGGTTGCCGGTGAAGTTGCGGCAAAATCACTCAAACCAACCCAATACGGGCAATTTGCAGTCAATCTTTTAGATGAATTAGGGGCTTTAATACCGGAAACGGTTGAGCAATATGCGGAGGTGGAATATGTCTAGCCTACAATCGAGTCCGACAAAAGTTGCCGTTGCCTCAATGGTTGGCACGGCAATTGAATACTTTGATAACTATATCTACACAATGGCTGCAGTACTGGTATTTAACGTGCAGTTTTTCAATAGTGATGACCCTGTTTCTAACCAATTAATGTCGCTTTCCGTTCTTGCCCTTGCCTTTTTCACTCGCCCGATGGGCTCGATCATTTTCGGGCATTTCGGCGATAAATATGGACGTAAACAAACCCTTATTGCCTCGCTTTTATTGATGGGCTTATCCACAGTAGCGATTGGTTTACTGCCAAACTATGCCGCTATTGGTATTTGGGCAACGGTACTGCTCTGCTTATGCCGTATCGGGCAAGGTTTGGGCTTAGGGGGAGAATGGGGAGGAGCTGCATTAGTCGCCACCGAACACGCCCCCAAAAACAAACGGGCATTTTTTGGTATTTTTCCGCAAATGGGAGCTCCTATCGGCTTGCTATTAGCCAATGGGGCATTCTACTTAGTTAATCTCATTTATGGCGAACAAGCTTTTCTGGATTGGGCGTGGCGAATTCCGTTTATTGCCTCTATTGTGATGATTTTTATCGGCTTGTATATCCGCATAAAAATTAGCGAAAGCCCAATTTTCCTCAAGGCAGAACAACAAGGGAAAAACCGCCACACGCCACTTAAAACGCTCTTTAGCAAGCATTTCAAGCCATTTATGATCGGCGTATTAATTGCCACCGCAGGCTATGTGCTATTCTACATTTTAGTTGCCTTTACCCCGATTTTCGTAAAAAGCCCTGTTGCGGTGTCTAAAGCAGGTTACGCCACAGGTTTGGGCTTGCCGGCAAATCTCTACACCCAATATTTGCTGATCACATCCGTAATTTTCGGAATCGCCATTTTCTTCTCAGGCTTATATTCCGACCGCATCGGTCGCCGTTTATTACTACTCATCGCCACAGGGGCAACCGTAATTTACGGCTTAATAATGCCATTTTTTCTAGAAAACGGCACACCAACCTCAATCTTTATTTTCTTAACCATCGGAATGATCTTAATAGGCTTAAGTTTTGGGCCAATGGCAGTCATTCTACCTGAACTTTTTCCAACAGAAGTACGATACACAGGAGCCTCCCTTGCCTACACCGCAGCAGGTATTTTAGGGGCGAGTGTATTTACCATTATTGCGGTTAAAATTAACGAAAACTTCGGCTTATTTGGGGTTGGAGGTTATTTATCTGTCGCCTCATTGTTAAGCTTTTGGGCATTGTGGCAAGTTCACGAAACTAAAGATTTGGAATTGGCGGAGATTTAACTGAAACAAATTAGGCGGAACTTACATCCGCCTAAATTATATTTTAATTACACATTTGCAAATTTTTCCAGATTTTTAACCGCTTGTTGCCAATCTGTAGCCTGCGTAATGGCACTCACCACTGCAGCACTGCCTACACCGGTGCTCATCACATTTTCAATTCTGTCTTCATTAATTCCGCCAATTGCTACCGTTGGAATTTGAAGTGGTGCAACCAGACCGACATATTTCGCTAAATTAACCAGTCCCTGTGGCTGCGATGGCATTTCCTTTGTTTGCGTTGGGAAAACGTGTCCAAATGCAATATAAGAAGGTTGAATTGCTAAGGCTCGCATAATTTCAAAATAGCCGTGAGTGGAAACGCCTAACCGCAATCCTGCTTGTTGGATAGCATTTAAATCTGCTGTGGCTAAATCTTCCTGCCCTAAATGCACACCGTAAGCCTGATATTTTACCGCAAGCTGCCAGTAATCATTCACAAACAGGCGGACATTATACTGTTTCGCAAGCTTTATTGAGCGTGCAATTTCTGTTTCAACTTCTGCAAGCGGTCGATTTTTCACACGAATTTGCAAGGTTTTTATCCCGGCAAGAATCAAGCGTTCAATCCACTCGAAGCTCTCTACCACAGGGTAAAGCCCAAGCTGATAATCAGTTGCCGCAAAAGGTTTTTTCGGCAAATTGAGCGGTGCAGAAACCAGTGCGGTTTGAGGGAAGAAATCAATATCTTCCGGGTAGCCTGTGTGGCATAACGAACTTAGTGCAGTTTGCCCTCTCCCTTCTTTTTCCGATAAACCTTTTTGTAAATACGCAGTAGCAACGGTTACGGCATCAGGCAAATCAAAACCTTTGGCTAACATTGAACCCACCGCAGAAGCATAGGTACAACCTGTACCGTGTGTATTAACACTTTGCAGTCTTGGGTGGGAAAAGGAAAAAATGTCTTGGGAGTTAAGCAGATAATCACTTACCGTTTCGCCCTGCCATTCAAAATGTCCGCCTTTGGCTAAAACAGCCTTCACACCTTGTGAAATAAGCATTTGAGCAGCAGTTTTCACATCATCAAACCTATTAATTTCAGTCTCGCTCAATAGGGCTAATTCAGTTCCATTTGGTGTAATCAGATCAACTAACGGATAGAGTTTTTCTTGCACTACGGGTAATAAAATACTGTCTGAGAGAGCCTGTCCGCTACTTGCTACCGCAACAGGATCGTAAACTACAAAGCAATAGTTTTTACTTTCTAATCGAATTTTTTGGATATATTCACATAAAATCTCAACTTGAGCCTGTGAACAAAGTAAGCCAATTTTGATTGCATTTGGATAGCCTTGCATTAATAGGGCTTCAAACTGCCGGCGGAAAGTGTGATCATCAACAGGTGTTACACAAAGCACGCCGTGTGGGTGTTGGGCTGTAACAGACGTAACCACCGAGCACCCCACTAAATTAAAATCGTGAAAGGTATATAAATCGGTTTGTAGCCCTGCTCCGGCACAAGAATCTGAACCGGCAACCGTCCAAATCACTTTAGGTTGATGGGTATTAGAAATAGACATCGCAAAATCCTCTTTTTTAAAGTTAGGGTTTGCTTGTCAGAGATGTGGCAATAGGTAAAATTGAATGTTAAAACTTGTTCCCTACGCAGGTACTAACCTACAGGTTCGACGGATCTCGCAGTTGCGATCTCAGCCCTATGGCACTCCGACAAGCATTTTTAGTATAGCTTACAAGCGGTTATTTTCCACAAAAAATTTGCAAAATTTTCTGAAAAATGAACCGCTTGTTAGCATTGATTAATTTACTTTTCCGCAATTTAAACAGTAGAGATACATCTGTTTTGGATCATTAAAACGTGAAAGGATTTCCATTTGTTTCTGCGATTGCTTCAGCACAGGTAAATCAAACCAGTTAGTTAGACTCACTTGTAGCTGAGTTTTGAAATCACGAGCAAGCGTGCCAAATAGGCTGTCGTCTTGTTCGGCAAACCATTGTAAACCGAATCGCTCAACCTTTGCTTTGCTCTGTGCTTCACGTTTTTGATTGATTAGATCAGATAAGGTAACAAAAGCCACATTAAAATTGCCTAACTCATCAACTAAACCGTGTTTTAGTGCATCAGAGCCTAGCCAAACTTGCCCTTGAGCGACCTTATCTACCGCCTCTTTTGACATATTTCTGCCACGAGAAACCAGCTCTAAGAAACGGTCATAGCCATTTTCAATGCCGATTTGCAGCACTTCACCTTGCTCTTTCGGTAGGCTTTTCAAACCGATTGGCTCTGCCAATGCAGAGGTTGCAATGCCATCTTCACTCACGCCTAAGTTTTTAGCTGTTTTTTCAAAGGTTACCGCTAAACCAAAAATGCCGATTGAGCCGGTGATGGTATTTGGGCTGGCAATAATTTTATCGCTGGTTGCCGCAATCCAATAACCGCCTGATGCCGCCATTCCCCCCATTGAAGCAACGACTGGCTTACCTTCTTTTTGGAATGCTTCTACTTCTTGGCGAATAAGCTCTGATGCCATCGCACTTCCACCCGGACTATTAATACGTAAAATCAAGCCTTCTACGTTTTTATCGGCTCTTGCTTCTTGCAGTAATTTTACAATAGTTTCACTACCCACGCCTGATTGGTCGCTCTCGCCTGTTATAATTGCCCCTTCCACATTTACAACGGCAATTTTAGGGACGTTGATATCAGCAAAACGGTCATTTAGCTCAAGTTCATAGTCTGAAAATTCAATGTGGTTATACGCTCCCTCACTGTTTTCACCAAATTTTTCGATCAATTTTGCTTTGCTTTCTTGGTTAGACACTAGCTGTGTTACCCACTTTTGATTTATGGCGAACTGAGCATCATCGCCTTTTGCAGCTTTATATTTTTCAATATAGTTTTCGGCAGATAAATTAATTTCTTTTGGTTCAATTTTACGGTTGTGAGCGATCATTTCCACCGTTTGTTGCCAAGTACCATTGAGCCAACCTCGAGCATTTTGTTTAGCCTCTTCAGACATATCATCACGCATAAAAGGCTCAACTGCTGATTTGTAAGTACCTACACGGAAAATATGTGCTTCAGCTTCAATTTTATCTAACAAGGTTTTGAAATAAGTATTGGAATAGCTTAAGCCTTGAAGCTCCACAGAACCCGCTTTATTTAAATAAATTTCATCGGCGAATGAAGCAAGATAATATTGCTTTTGTGAATATTGCTCACCAATAGCAATAACCGGTTTGCCTGATTCTTTGAAGCTATTAATTTCATTACCAATAAAATCTAAAGAGGAAAAATCAGCATTTTGTAAATTATGCAAATCCAGCACTAATCCTGTAATTTGCGGATCATTTTTCGCTTTGCTAATCGCTTGCACTACATCAAAAGTTGAAATTTTAAAGGGCTCGGCTCCGCCTAGTTCAGATTGAAGCAAGCGGTAGAAATCAGTAAATTCTTCGCGATTATCCACCAAATAACCATCTAAATTTAAACGTAACGCCCCTTGTGTAAAAACAGGTTTTTGCGTGTTTTGCGAGGAAGCTATAAACCCAACCACAGGCACTAAGAATAGAATAAATAAGATAAAAAAGAGATTAATAACACACTCTCTAATACAGCGAAACATTTTATAAATCGCTTTTAGCATATTTAACATCATAAATCCCTAAAAATAAAACAGTCGGCACAGTATAAAGCAATCACGGAATGAATAAAATATGCTATTCTTAAACCAAAAGAAATTCATAAAAGGTAATGTTTATGCAAATCTTAGATCTATTACATCATCGCCGTTCTAATAAAAAATTTGGTGATAAAGCCCCAACTCCCGAACAACTTGAACAAATTTTAAAAGCAGGATTGCGAGTGCCTGATCACGGCAAATTAAAACCTTATCGTTTTGTGGTGATTGAAAAAAGCGGAATGCCACAACTTTGCGAGCTCTTCAAAGCTGCGGTTGAAGAATTTGATATGGGCGAAGAACGTTTGAAAAAAGCGGAAAAGTTATCTAATCAAGCCCCTATGATCATTGGTGTAATTGCTAAGTTAGATCATAGTATTGCAAAAGTACCCACTTGGGAGCAGATGATAACTGCCGGTTGTAGCAGCTATGCCATTCAACTAGCCGCAAATTCACTCGGTTTTGATACGGTTTGGATCACCAATAAATGGGTAAATGGCTCAGCTCTTCGCTCTGCTTTTGGCTGTCAAGAACAAGATCAAGTGATCGCCTTAATTATGCTCGGCTCGCCTGAGGAAGAAGGCAAAATCGCTCTCGCTCCGGAAAGCGAGAGTTTAGACGGTTTTGTAAACTATATAAGATAAAATGAAAACAATTTTAATCACAGGTTGCTCTTCCGGCATTGGATATGAGACTGCACATCATCTCAGAGATGCAGGCTGGCGAGTGATCGCCAGCTGCCGAAAAGAACAAGATGTCGAGCGGTTGAAATCAGAAGGATTTGAATGCCTTTTGCTTGATGTAACCCGTTCAAAACATATCCAAAATGCCTTTCAATATATTCAAACAAGCGGTCAATTAGATGCGATTTTTTGCAATGCTGGCTATGGTCAGCCCGGCTGTGTAGAAGATGTACCAAAAGCTGCGTTGCAAGAAATTTTTGAAACCAATGTGTTTGGGGCTTGGGAAGTTATTCATCACGCAATGAAAATCTTCCGAGAGCAAAATCACGGTAGAATTCTAATCAATAGTAGCATTTTAGGCTTTGCGGCGATGCATTATCGTGGGGCTTATAACGCGACTAAATTTGCCTTAGAAGGGCTTGCTGATACCTTACGTTGCGAGCTGCACGGCTCTAATATTTATGTTTCGCTGATTCAACCCGGTCCGATTCAAAGTAACTTCCGCCCAAACTCAGTGGCAAAATTAGAACAATATATTGATGTGGAAAACTCCTATCACAAAGCCCTCAACCAGAGCCAATATCAACGTTTAACCACCAAAGGCAATGCCAATTCTTTTACCTTACCGGCAACTGCCTGTGCTAGAGCCTGTTTAAAAGCACTGAATGCCGAAAAGCCGAAAGCACGTTATCAAGTAACCTTCCCCACCAAATTATTTTGGTGGCTAAGACGGATTTTGCCGACAATGGCGTTTGATTATATGAATCGGAAGTTTGGTGGGTAAGCCATTAATTCACGTTATTTTGTGTTAGCTTCTCTAGCCAGCTCTTCCGCAGAATATTTCACAGCAGACATTTTATTCTGTATTTGCTGTTTAATACTTGCCATTTCATTATCCATTTCTTTTTTTCTTTCCTTGGATAGTTCTATTCCTTGATATTTTAAATAAAGAGCATTATTAGTAATTTCGTACATTTTGTACATTTTGTACATTTTGTACATTTTGTACATTTTGTACATTTTGTACATTTTGTACATTTTGTACATTTTGTACATTTTGTACATTTTGTACATTTTGTACATTTTGTACATTTTGTACATTTTGTACATTTTG
>NZ_JBXGGI010000141.1:0-10196 GCF_056854775.1 Mannheimia sp. | reverse complement strand
CCGATTGCCGGTTCTCGCCCTCGTGGATTTGACGTGTGCGGCAACATCGATCCTGAGCTAGACAGCCGTTTGGAGCTGGAATTACGTCTTGATCAAAAAGAACTTGCAGAACATTTAATGTTAGTCGATCTTGCTCGAAATGATGTGGCTCGTGTGAGTGAATCCGGCACTCGCCGTGTGGTGGATTTAATGCAAATTGACCGCTATTCGCAGATTATGCACCTAGTTTCCCGTGTGATCGGCACACTTCGCTTTGATTTAGATGCCCTGCACGCTTACCAAGCCTGTATGAATATGGGGACGCTGACCGGTGCACCGAAAATTAAGGCAATGCAACTTATCTACCAAGTAGAGCAACAAAAACGCCACAGCTACGGCGGTGCGGTAGGTTATTTAACTTCAGACGGCAATTTAGACACCTGTATTGTGATCCGCTCAGCATTCGTGCAAAACGGTACAGCTTATGTACAAGCAGGCTGTGGCGAAGTGTTAGATTCCGATCCACAATTAGAAGCCGATGAAACCCGCCACAAGGCACGAGCGGTGTTAAAGGCGATTGCACAGGTAAATACTAGCCTGTAGGGACGCACTGCGTGCGTCCACAAGCGGTTTATTTTTACTCTAAATTTGCAAAATTTGAATTATAAGGACGCACTCAGTGCGTCCCTACCTAATAAGGTAACAACTATGGCAAACATTCTTTTTATTGATAACTTCGACTCTTTTACCTACAACTTAGTCGATCAATTCCGTGAGTTAGGGCATAAAGTCACCATTTTCCGTAATGATTACCCCCTAGCGGATTTCTTAGACAAAGCCTTGAACACGCCTGACTGCTTAGTGGCACTCTCCCCTGGCCCAGGCAACCCGGCTGAGGCGGGCAATTTATTGGAGATTATCCGCCGTTTGAAAGACAAAGTACCAATGATTGGAATCTGCTTGGGTCATCAAGCCTTAATTGAAGCCTTTGGCGGTAAAGTGGTACATACCGGCACAGTATTACACGGCAAAGTGTCTCGTATTGAGCACGACAATCAAGCGATGTTTGAAGGCATCAATAACCCGATGCCAGTGGCTCGTTACCATTCGTTGATGGGCGATGATTTGCCTGAAGAATTTATCGTTAACGCCAAATTCGAGCATATCGTGATGGCAATTCGCCACAAAACCTTGCCAATTTGCGGCTTTCAATTCCACCCTGAATCCATTTTAACGGTAGAAGGCACAAAATTACTTAAACAGTCGGTAGAATGGTTGTTAGGGGCAAAAAATGATTAGTGTATATGGTTTAAAACAGACATTGACAGACCGCCGAACCCAAATTGCCGAAGTCATTTTTGACTGTTTGGAAATGAGCTTAGGCGTGCCGAAACAACGCCACGCCTTGTGTTTTGAGTTGTTAGAGGCAGAAAATTTTTATCCGCCGATTAATCGTAGCGAAAATTTCATCGTTATTGAAATTAACCTGATGCTTGGGCGGAGCGAACAAATCAAAAAACGGCTGATTAAAGGCTTATTTAGCTCGTTGCAATCAAAAGTCGGGATTATGCCGATAGATGTGGAGATTACTATTAAAGAACAACCCGAACATTACTGGGGCTTTCGAGGAATGACCGGCAATGAAGCAACCGATTTGGAATATCAGGTACACCGCTAATCTGTTGATACATCAAGCGGTCAAATAAGGAAAATTTTATGCAAAAATTACTCGATAAATTATTCGCCAACCAAGCCTTAACCCAAGCGGAATCTCACGCTTTTTTTAGCGAAGTGGTGAAAGGCAACCTTTCCAACGAACAATTAGCCGCCGCCTTGATTGCGTTAAAACTACGAGGTGAAACAGTGGAAGAAATTGCTGGAGCCGCCACCGCAGCGTTAGAAAATGCTAATCTGTTCCCTACCCCGGATTACCCTTTTGCCGATATTGTCGGTACAGGCGGCGATGGGCATAACACCATCAATATTTCTACCACCTCAGCATTGGTAGCAGCAACGATGGGCTACAAAATTGCCAAACACGGTAACCGCAGTGTGTCGAGCAAAACAGGCTCAAGTGATGTTTTAACGCAATTAGGCATTAATGTTGGCATTTCACCTGAAACGGCACGCCTTGCCCTTGATGAAACCAACATCTGCTTTCTATTTGCCCCAACCTACCACAGTGGCTTTAAATATGCCGCACCGGTTCGCCAAGCCTTGAAAACTCGTACGCTCTTTAATATTTTAGGACCACTTATCAATCCGGCACACGCTAAACGTCAACTCCTTGGGGTTTATTCACCGGATCTGGTAAAAGTTTATGCTGAAACGGTGAAAGCACTCGGTTGTGAACATACGATTGTCGTTCATGGAGCAGGTTTAGACGAAGTCGCTATTCACGGCGAAACCTTAGTGGCTGAAATCCAAAACGGACAGATTGACTATTACACTCTCACCCCTGAAGATTTCGGCATTTCACGCCATTCTCTTAAAGATCTCAAAGGCGGAGAGCCTGCAGAAAATGCAGAAAAAATCACCGCTATCTTACAAGGTAAAGGCGAAGCCGCTCATATTGATGCGGTGGCGGTAAATGTAGCATTGTTGATGAAACTGTTTGGAAAGTCTGATCTTAAAGCGAATGTAGCAGAGATTAAAACTACCCTTGCCAGCGGAAAAGTATTTGAAACATTATCCAAATTATCGCAATATAACGATTAAATCTAAGCCCACAATGTGGGTTTTATCTTTTCCTTGCAGCTCTTTTCATTACAACAATGGGGAAACCGATGTTTGAACTTTATATTAATCCTCCAAAATCCTCTTGGTCACTCAGAGTATGGCTTTTGCTTAAAATGCTCGATATTCCATTTAACACAAAAATTGTTCGCTATTTGGCAGATATAAATCAACAACGCCAACAATTCCAACAATTTTCCCCCACCGCCAAAATTCCTGTACTGGTTGATCACAATCATACTGTTTGGGACAGCTTGGCTATTGTGGAGTATGTTGCCGAAAGTTACCCCCAAGTGTGGGCGGCGGATAAAATCGTTCGAGCGTGGAGCCGCAGTGCTTGTGCTGAAATGCACTCAGGTTTTACCGTTTTGCGAGAAATTTGTGATTTTCGACCGCTTGAACGGCTCGAATTAGCTCAAACTCCACCCGAATTAGTGGCAGAATTAACCCGCATTGATGAACTGTGGCAAGAAGGATTAAACCGTTTCTCTGGCAATTTTTTAGCCGGTAATGAATTTACCGCTGTTGATGCATTTTTCGCACCAATCGCATTACGCATTGAAACTTATGGCTTACATCGTTATTTCAGTGAACAAGCTCTTGCTTACCAACGCCGTTTACTCTCCTTGCCTGAATTAAATGAATGGTTAAAACACAAATGAAAAAAAGCATTTACGACACCCCAATTTTCTTTGAACGCTACCAACAACTTCGACAAAACCCGATTAGTATGAATGAGGTCGTAGAAAAGCCGACAATGTTCTCGCTACTGCCTGATTTAAAAGGCAAAAAAGTGTTGGATTTAGGTTGTGGAACTGGGGTTCATCTCGCCCATTATTTAAGTTTAGGGGCAGAAAAAGTGGTTGGATTAGATTTATCCGAATTAATGCTACAGCAAGCTGAAACCGAGCTTGCCGCACAATACCAAAAAGGAAAAGATTTCTCGCTCTACTGCTTACCGATGGAACGTTTAGATGAAATTCAAGAGAGCGATTTTGATGTCGTTACCAGTTCTTTTGCCTTTCACTATATTGAGGATTTTACCTCGCTACTTGCAAAAATTTCGGCAAAAATGACCGCTTGTAGCACGCTGATTTTCTCTCAAGAACACCCGATTGTTACTTGCTACAGAGAAGGATACCGTTGGGAAAAAAACGAAGCAAAACAACAAGTGGCTTATCGGTTAAATTATTATCGAGATGAGGGCGAGCGGGATCGCAGTTGGTTTCAACAACCCTTTAAAACCTACCACCGCACAATGGCGACCATTTTAAATCAGCTTATTCAAAGTGGATTTAACATTCTGCAAGTGGAAGAGCCGATGCTTACTGAGCAGCCTGAATGGCATAATGAATTTAAAGATTTACAACACCGTCCGCCATTGTTATTTGTAAAAGTACAAAAACAAAAATAGCAAACAGTGAGTTCTCAATGTGGTTATTTTACAATCAATTAAACATTATTTTTTAAAATTTGATTGCTCAATTTTCGTGAACCCACTATTATTTGTACTACCAGTACGGAGCGGTAGTTCAGCTGGTTAGAATACCTGCCTGTCACGCAGGGGGTCGCGGGTTCGAGTCCCGTCCGTTCCGCCAACAAATTTAAGCCTCTGAGAAATCAGAGGCTTTTTTATATTTATTAACTTATTCTAACTCCCCTCTTTAGAAAAGAGGGGCAGGGGGAGATTTGATTGCGATGCCCAAATTTCGTATGAGCGTAAAATTATTTCTGCCAAATCTCCCCTAACCCCTCTTTGCTAAAGAGGGGAATTTCATCGAGCATCTATTTATAATCCAACCCCAATCAACTTCTGTATCTGTCCCAACCCATTCAACCTTGTGCTGGTTAAATTTGGGGAAATTTTTAGCTCATCAAACATTTCGCTTAAATTAAAATGCTCAAGCTCTTCTGCTGATTTTTCAGTAAGTGCCGTTACCACAATAAATAAAATCCCCTGCATTAAACGGGCATCACTGTAGGTCTGTATTTTTCTTGGTTCAAGTTGGAACTGAAACCATAATCGGCTTTCGCAACCTTCAATTTCAGGTAAGTCGGCAAGCTCGTCTGCTGTTGGTTTCGGTAGCTGACGACTAAATTGAATTAACAAGCGGTATCTTTCTTCCCACGATTTGCAATCTTCAAATTTTTGGTAAATCTCTGCTAATATCATAGTATCCTCAATAAATTTGCAAAAGATTTTAACAATCTGACCGCTTGTTGTTAATGATTTTATGAAAATTTGCTAGAATAAACAAATTTTCGAATTCAAAAGAGGAAATAATAATGGCATTAGTCCCAATGGTGGTAGAACAGACCTCAAAAGGCGAACGTTCTTACGACATTTATTCACGCTTATTAAAAGAGCGTATTATTTTTTTAAACGGTCAAGTTGAAGACCAAATGGCAAATTTAATTGTGGCACAACTACTCTTTTTAGAAGCGGAAGATCCGGAAAAAGATATTTATTTATACATTAACTCGCCAGGTGGTGTAGTAACGGCAGGACTTGCAATTTACGATACAATGAATTTTATCAAACCTGATGTGGCAACTCTTTGCACCGGGCAAGCAGCCTCAATGGGGGCATTTTTACTTTCTGCCGGAGCAAAAGGCAAACGCTTTGCTCTGCCGCACGCTCGCATTATGATCCACCAACCGTTAGGAGGGGCGAGAGGTCAGGCGACTGATATTCAAATTCAAGCAGAAGAAATTTTACGTTTGAAAGAGATGCTTACCCGCAGAATGGCTGAGCATAGTGATCAGCCTTTTGAGAAAGTAGCAGCGGACACCGAGCGTGATAATTTTATGTCTGCCAAAGAAGCTGCTGAATATGGATTAATCGACAAAGTTTTAACCTCTCGCAGTGAGGTGGCATAATGGTGTTTGAAAAAGAACCACATTGCAGTTTTTGCGGTAAAAAACGCACCGAAGTCGATCAATTAGTAGAAGGTACTGAAGGCTATATTTGTAACGAATGTATTGAAGAATCTTACGCTCTGCTACACGGCGAAGAAGAGCCGCTAATTGATGAAAGCCAAGAAGATGAAGCGAGTTTCTTCACAAATGTCCCAACGCCGCACGAGTTACATCAACATTTAGATGATTATGTCATCGGGCAAGAACACGCCAAAAAAGTACTTTCTGTGGCAGTTTACAATCACTACAAACGTTTAAGAAGTGCGTTATCAAATTTTGATGCCACAAACGGTGTGGAATTAGGTAAAAGTAATATCTTATTAATCGGACCAACAGGAAGCGGTAAAACTTTACTGGCAGAAACGCTTGCTCGCCGTTTAAATGTGCCGTTTGCGGTTGCCGATGCAACAACCCTTACCCAAGCTGGCTATGTGGGTGAAGACGTGGAAAACGTGATTCAAAAGTTACTGATGAAATGCGATTTTGAAGCAGAACAAGCGGAACGTGGCATCGTCTTTATTGATGAAATCGACAAAATCACCCGCAAATCGGAAAGTGCTTCAATTACCCGAGATGTTTCGGGTGAAGGCGTGCAACAAGCCTTATTAAAACTGCTTGAAGGCACGGTAGCTAATATCAATCCGCAAGGTGGTCGTAAGCACCCGAAAGGCGAAACTATTCCGGTGGATACTTCCAAAATCCTATTTATTTGTGGTGGGGCGTTTGCAGGTTTAGATAAAATTGTAGAATCTCGCACAAATACGCAGGGCGGTATTGGCTTTGGTGCGGCATTGAGAAAAGATAAAGATCGCCAAGATTTAACAGAATTATTCAAACAAGTTGAGCCTGAAGATTTGGTTAAATTCGGCTTAATTCCTGAGTTAATCGGTCGTTTACCTGTAGTTACGCCACTACAAGAGTTAGATGAAGAAGCCTTGATTCAGATCTTAACCGAGCCTAAAAATGCAATTATCAAGCAATACCAAGCCTTATTCGAAATGGAAGGCGTAGAATTACACTTCACCAAAGAAGCATTAATCGCCATTGCAGGCAAAGCCATTGCCCGTAAAACAGGGGCTCGCGGTTTACGTTCAATCGTAGAAAACTTGTTGCTTGATACAATGTACGATCTCCCAACCTTAAATGCGAAAAAAGTAACTATCGGCAAAGGTTGTGTGGAAAACGGCGATAAGCCGAAGGTGGAATAATAGTTACGAAATATTTGAAAGTTTAGAGGATTTTTAAACAAAAAATTTCAAACTATTTACAATAAGGGAAGAATGTAATGGAACCAAAATTTACCATTAACCATAAAATAGTTAATTATATTGTGGATATTTCTTCCCTTGTTGGTCGGCTATCATTAGAAAAACGGGATCTGCATTTACGGAAAGAGCAACGTATTCGATCAATCCAATCCTCACTGGCGATTGAAAGCAACCCTTTGACCCTAGAGCAAGTTACAGGTATTTTAAACGGTAAACGTATTCTTGCTCATCCTAAAGATATTAGAGAGGTCGAGAATGCTTACCAAGCATACGATCTTGCTTTTACGCTAAATCCATATAAATCCAAAGATTTACTACTTGCTCACAAACTACTCACTCAAGATCTGATTAAAGAATCGGGGAAATTTAGAAACAGAGAAGTTGCTGTCTATAGCGGAGCAAATATTGTCCACATAGGCGCTAAAGCTGATTTTGTTCCTAAATTAGTTCAAGACCTACTTAAATGGGCAGAAAAGAGTGAAGTCCATACATTAATTAAAAGCTGTATTGTTCATTTTGAATTGGAAATAATCCACCCTTTTGCAGATGGAAATGGCAGAATCGGACGTTTATGGCAAAGTTTAATTTTAAGTCAATGGGATTCACTTTTTGAATGGCTTCCTATTGAAACTATCGTGTATCAGCATCAACAGCGTTACTACCAAGCACTTAATAGTAGTAATACAAAAAACGATTCTACCGATTTTATTGAGTTTATGCTTGAGGCAATCCTTGCTACATTAAATGCTTATTCAACCAATAAAATGAGCGATAAAATGAGCGATAAAGAGCAAGTTATCTTCCAAAAAATGAAGGACTATTTATCTGAAAATGCGATGATTACCAACCAAAAAGCCGTACAGTTACTAGAATTAAGCCCAGCCACAGCAAGACGATACCTAGCAAAATTTGTGAAACTCGGTTTACTGACAGCACAAGGTGAAAATAAACATAGAATTTATTATTTGAGTAATATTAAATGAAAATCTGGCAAACAAAATCCCTTATCACTTGGCTACTTGCACCGTTTTCATTGCTGTTTTGGTTGATTAGCCACATTCGCAAGCGGTTATATTCTCTGAATATTTTGCAATCGTACCGTTCACCTGTGCCTGTGTTGGTGGTGGGTAATATTTCGGTTGGCGGTAATGGTAAAACGCCGGTGGTGGTTTGGTTGGTGGAACAATTACAACAACGCGGAGTAAAAGTGGGCGTGATTTCTCGTGGTTATGGCGGGAAAAGTAAAACATTTCCACAGCTTGTTACCTCACAAAGTTCTGCTGAAATGGTTGGTGATGAGCCTGTGTTGATTGTACAACGTACCAATGTGCCGCTTGCGATTTCTCCTAATCGGCAGCAAAGTATTGAATTATTACTTAGCCAATTTGAGTTAGATTTAATCATCACCGATGATGGATTGCAGCACTACGCACTACAGCGAGATTTGGAATGGGTGGTGGTTGATGGCACAAGGCGTTTCGGCAACGAGTTTGTATTACCTGCCGGTAGCTTGCGTGAGCTGCCAAGCCGTTTAAATTCGGTAGATGCCATCATTTGCAACGGCGGAATTGCCAAGTCAAATGAACATTTAATGAGCCTAGAGCCAAGTTCAGCAGTTAATCTTCTAACTAATGAATATAGACCTTTAAGTGAATTTAGCCAACCTTGTGTCGCCATTGCAGGAATCGGGCATCCGTCTCGTTTTTTCACGATGTTGGGGAAATTAGGCATTCCGCTTGCCAAAACGCAAGGCTTTGCCGATCATCAAGATTTTGATGCCAATCAACTGAAAACATTAGCCGACAGTCAAACTCCATTATTGATGACGGAAAAAGATGCGGTAAAATGCAAAGCATTCGCTCAAAAAAATTGGTGGTATGTGCCGGTTTCTGCAAAATTTTCGGAAAAATCGACCGCTTGTTTATTAACGCCAATTCTACAAAAACTAGGAAAAGAAAATGAATGAAAAAGTACTCAAGAACCTTGTCTGCCCTGTCTCTAATGAAAAGTTAGAATGGGATAAAGAGAACAATCTATTAATCAACCCTAAGCTCAATATTGCTTATCCGATTAAAAACGGCATTCCTGAATTGTTACCCGAAGCAGGGAAAGCTTTATAAAGATAGGGCTGATTTAAATCAGCCCTTTGTTTTATTTGAATAAGTTACCCAAAATTCCTTTAGCTGCTTGAGCTAATAAGTCATCAGCCCCTAGATTTTTTAAATCATCTACATTGCCGTTTGGAGTCAAAGTATCCACGATTTTAGGGAGTAGCTGAGCTAATAAATCACTCGCATCTGTCGCATCCACACCGGCGTCTTGAGCTGCATTTTGAATATTTTCTTGACCAAAAACATTACTGATTTGCTCGCTTGATACCGGAGCATTATCTTCATCGCTGCTAACCCAAGTGCGTAATAAATCGTCTAAGCCGCCTTCTTGGAATTTAGCGATTAAACCTTCCACACCACCTTGTGATTGCAGTAAGTTTTGAATTAATTGAATAGCGGTTGATTGGTTGTTGCCGCCCAAAACAGACGATGCCAATGAACCTAAAATATTACCTAACATAATTTCTCCTAAACAAGCGGTCGTTTTTTCTCAAAATTTCGCAAAAAATCGGTGAAATTTAACCGCTTGCAATACTGATTAACGAGCTAAAATCGCTCGCACTCTTTCCAAATCTTCCGGCGTGTCCACCCCCACTTGTGGGGCTTCTTTTGCCAGTTCGATATGAATTTTTTCGCCATACCATAAAGCACGCAACTGCTCTAAGGATTCTAATTGTTCCAATGCCGTTGGCTGCCAAGCCACATACTGTTTCACAAAGCCGGCACGGTAAGCGTAAATGCCAATATGGCGTAAGTAGCCTTGTGAAGCAATAAAACTATCATCGCAATCCGGAAAGCTATCTCTGGCAAACGGAATTGAGGCACGCGAGAAATATAACGCCATACCGTTTTTATCCACCACTACTTTCACTGCGTTTGGGTTGAATAACTCCTCACGAGTTTCTAACTTCACACCAAGCGTTGCCATATTGACTTGGAAACTATCTAAATTGCGAGCAACCTGAGCGACAATCACAGGTGGAACTAGCGGCTCATCGCCTTGAATATTGACGATAATTTCATCATCGGCAATCGCCATTTTTTCAATCACTTCCGCCAAACGCTCCGTGCCGGAATTGTGTTTGTCTGACGTCATACACACTTCCGCCCCAAATGCTTTTGCAGTGGCTTCAATTTCGGGATGATCGGTGGCAATAATTAATCGAGTCGCCCCCGAAAGTTG
>NZ_JBXGGI010000140.1:0-2691 GCF_056854775.1 Mannheimia sp. | reverse complement strand
TTCCATTCCGAACTCAGAAGTAAAACGCAGTAACGTCGATGGTAGTGTGGTGATTCGCCATGTGAGAGTAGAGCATCGTCGGGTTTTTATTTAGTGAGTTTATTAGTAGATAGAATGAGATAGTAGTAGACTGACTAAATAGAAAGAATTTGATTGATAACCAGAGTGCTGTGGCTCTACCTGACTCCATTCCGAACTCAGAAGTAAAACGCAGTAACGCCGATGGTAGTGTGGTGATTCGCCATGTGAGAGTAGGGCATTATCAATCTAAGAATTTAGCGGAGCGGTAGTTCAGCTGGTTAGAATACCTGCCTGTCACGCAGGGGGTCGCGGGTTCGAGTCCCGTCCGTTCCGCCAATTTATTTAAAAGCGAGTCTAATACTCGCTCTTTTCATACAAGAAAAAAGCTATCAATAGGGGCGTAGTTCAATTGGTAGAGCACCGGTCTCCAAAACCGGGTGTTGGGAGTTCGAGCCTCTCCGCCCCTGCCATTATTTAGAAGACCGACTCATTTGAGTCGGTTTTTTCATTTCTATATTTGTAAAATTTTTCTTAATTTATACCGCTTGTAGCTATAAAAAGGTTATAAAGGATATTTCTCCTGAAAGATGTGGAGAAGATATAAATAAAGCCCCATTTTTTCTTAAAACAGGGCTTTATTTAGATTAGATTTTATGACCTGTAATTCGACACCATTCTTCTTTTTCCACTACAGGATCAAGCTCAAATGATGGGCTATAAGCCTCACATACACTTTCAGCTTGGCTTGCAAGAATACCCGATAATCCCAAATCACCATTTGGTTTTACAAGAGTGATAATGTTAGGAGCAAGCTCTTTTAATGGACCTGCAAGAATATTTGCTACTACAACATCAGCTTGTAAATCTTTGGGTTGATCTTTGGCTAAGAAGAGTTGTAAACGAGCTTCTACACTATTCGCTTTCGCATTATTTTGACTGGCTAAAATTGCTTGTGGGTCGATATCAATCCCGATTGCTTGTTTCGCACCGAGTTTTAATGCAGCAATCGCTAAAATACCGGAACCGCAGCCAAAATCAATCACAGTTTTGCCTTCTAAGTCTAAGCTATCTAACCATTGTAAGCAGAGGGAAGTAGTTGGGTGTGTACCTGTTCCAAATGCTAAACCCGGGTCGAGCATCACATTAACTGCATTCGGATCAGGCACTTCACGCCAGCTTGGACAAATCCATAAACGTTTGCCGAACTGCATTGGGTGGAAATTATCCATCCACTCACGTTCCCAATCTTTATCTTCAATTTGCTCAATTTTATGAGCAAAAGTTTCATCAACTAATTTGCTAATTTTTAATGCTTCTACGATAACATTCATATCTGTTTCTGCATCAAATAAGCCAACCACATCGGTATTGCCCCAAAGACGAGTTTCGCCCGGAAGAGGTTCAAAGATTGGCGTATCTTGGCTATCCATAAAAGTAACGGATACTGCTCCAATCTCTGTTAAAAAATCGCTGATTTCTTCAGCCTGTTTATCTGTGCTATTTAAACGAATTTGTACCCAAGCCATTTTTGTTTTCCTTTTATCGCTTCAAGCGGTGATATTTTTTCTAAATTTTGCAAATTGGACGGAGGCTATCCACGTCCACCCACCGTAATTTTATCTAACTTCACAGTCGGCTGTCCCACACCGACCGGAACAGATTGCCCTTCTTTACCACAAGTGCCAATTCCGGGATCGAGCTCCATTTTTTTACCTACCATTGAAACTTGCTGCATTGCTTCAATACCGCTACCGATAAGGGTTGCTCCAGTTACCGGTTTGGTAATTTTACCTTTCTCAATCAGGTATGCCTCTGCGGTAGAAAACACAAATTTGCCGGAAGTAATATCAACCTGCCCACCGCTGAAATGCGGAGCGTATATGCCATATTCAACCGATTCAATCATTTCCTCAAATTCGTGGTTTCCCTCGGTTAAGTAAGTGTTGGTCATTCGTGGCATCGGTAAGTGTGCATAAGATTCTCGTCTGCCATTGCCTGTCGGTTCAACACCCATTAAGCGAGCATTGAGTTTGTCTTGCATATAGCCTTTCAAAATCCCATTTTCAATTAACACATTGCGTTGTGAAGGCACACCTTCGTCATCAACCGTAATTGAGCCTCTCATATCCGGCACAGTACCATCATCAACAATAGTACAAAGCTCGGAGGTAACCATCTGCCCGATTTTGCCTGTAAAAAGTGAAGATTCTTTACGGTTGAAATCGCCTTCTAAACCGTGTCCAACTGCTTCGTGTAATAAAATGCCGGGCCAGCCGGCACCAAGAACAATCGGCATTGTGCCAGCTGGGGCAGGAATGGCAGTAAGATTAACCAGTGCTTGGCGAACAGCTTCTTTTGCAAGAGCCTCTGCTCGGCTAAATCCTGTTGCATTTGGTTCTAAAAACCACGTTAAGCCGAAACGTCCACCAGCTCCGGCTGAGCCACGCTCACGCTTGCCGTTTTGTTCCACAAGTACGGAAATAGATAAACGTACTAATGGGCGAATATCTGAGGCTAATGTACCGTCTGTGGCTACAACTAGCATCTCTTCATATACTGCAGACAAGTTGGCATTCACCTGAATAACACGAGGATCTTCCGAACGGGCAGTTTTATCAATCAAATGGAGTAATTCTACTTTTTGCTCTCGGCTAATTGTATCTAGCGGAT
>NZ_JBXGGI010000139.1:0-7412 GCF_056854775.1 Mannheimia sp. | reverse complement strand
AGTTCCCCTCTTTTCTAAAGAGGGGTGTTATAACAAGGCAAATTATGAATAAAGTTATTTTCCCAACCGCCCAAGCAGCAGTAGAGCAAATCGCAGCAGAATTTAAAACCTACAGCGAACAAAATCGCCCAGTACATATTTCGCTTTCCGGTGGTTCAACGCCGAAATTATTGTTTAAAACGTTAGCTCAAGCCCCATTTAACACCGAAATTCAGTGGCAAAATCTCCATTTTTGGTGGGGGGATGATCGTATGGTTTCCCCAACCGATCCGGAAAGTAACTACGGAGAAGTACAAAAATTACTGTTCGATCACATCACGATCCCAGCGGAAAATATCCACCGTATTCGTGGCGAGGAAAATGTCGAACAAGAACTTGCAAGATTTTCACAAGAATTAACCGCTTGCGTGCCAAACCTTGAATTTGACTGGATTATTTTAGGAATGGGAACAGACGGACACACCGCTTCACTTTTCCCACACCAAACCGATTTTGACGATCAAAATGTCGCAGTCATTGCTAAACATCCTGAAACGGGGCAAGTGCGTATTTCTAAAACAGCAAGTTTAATTGAAAAAGCAAAACGCATTACTTATTTAGTAACAGGTGCAGCAAAAGCAGAAATTTTAAAAGAAATCCAAACCACACCTGCAGAAAACCTACCTTACCCAGCAGCAAAAATTAAAGCAAAAAATGGCGTAACGGAGTGGGTTTTGGATAGTGATGCGGCTAAATATCTTTAGCGGAAGTTTTAGTGATGTTTAACCTTAATAACAAAATCTTTACTGCCGTGCAAAATAGTGAAAGTGGTGAAGTGAGTAATCAAACACGTTTTCATTATTTTCAACAAGACAAAATGATCTGGGCGGAGTATCAAGGCGGTGAGATTTTAAAAGGATTTTTAATTGGTAAATGGATTTCAGATTGTCAAATTGAGTTTAGCTACCAACATTTAATCAGAGATTGGAAAATCGTCTTGGGCGTTGTGTAACTACATTTTCGGTAGATAATGGAAAATTAGTTGGGCGTGAGCGTTGGCAATGGCTTGACTCATTAGAAACAGGGCAATCCCAAATTATTGAGATGAATAGAGAAGACATTTAATGAAAACACTTGGCATTTTAGGTGGGATGAGTGCAGAAAGCACGGTATCTTATTATTTGAATATTAACCGTGCAGTAAATCAAGCATTGGGTGGAAATTCCAGTGCAAAAATTTTTATCTCAAGTGTGAATTTTGAAGAAATTGTTCAACACCAAAAACAGGGAAACTGGCAGCGTGCAGGCGAAATTTTGGCAGAACAAGCGAAGTTATTAGAACAAGCTGGTGCAGATGGAATTTTGCTCGCCACCAATACAATGCACAAAGTAGCAAATCAGATTACCGATAATATTTCTGTTCCGTTTCTGCATATTTTAGATTGCGTTGCAGATAGCATTCAAGCAAAAGGATTGAGCAAAGTCGCTCTACTTGGCACACAGTTTACAATGAGCGATAATTTTTATCGTGATGGTTTACTTGAGCGTGGTATTACGCCTATTGTGCCAGATGAAAGCACACAAAAAGAAATTCATCGGATAATTTTTGATGAATTATGCTTGGGAAAAATTGAGCAAAACTCGAAAGATCTCTATCTCAAAACTATTAAAGATTTAGCAGCACTAGGAGCTGAAGGCGTAATTTTAGGCTGTACTGAAATCGGTTTGTTAATTCAGCAATCAGACAGTGAATTACCGTTTTTCGACACGGCAGAATTGCATAGCCAAATGGCGGTAGAGTTTGTTTTAGGCTAAATAAACAATAGATTTAATATTTACAAGCGGTCAAATTTATAAAATTTTTTGCAAAATCTTCATAAAATCCGACCGCTTACCGAATTAAAAAACAACAGGAGCAAACAATGTCAGTAAAAGGCGATATCGGCGTTATCGGTTTAGCGGTAATGGGTCAAAACTTAATTTTAAATATGAATGATCACGGCTTTAAAGTGGTGGCGTATAACCGCACCACGTCAAAAGTTGATGAGTTTTTAGCAGGTCCTGCAAAAGACACTAATATTATTGGGGCTTACTCTTTAGAAGATTTAGCCGCTAAATTGGAAAAACCACGCCGTGTGATGTTAATGGTGCGTGCGGGCGATGTAGTGGATCAATTTATTGATGCGTTAGTGCCACATTTGGAAGAGGGCGACATCATTATTGATGGCGGTAACTCAAACTATCCGGATACTAACCGCCGAGTGCAGTCATTAGCAGAAAAAGGCATTCGTTTTATCGGTTCGGGCGTTTCAGGTGGTGAAGAAGGTGCAAGACACGGACCATCCATTATGCCGGGCGGTGATGAATCTGCGTGGCAATATGTAAAACCAATTTTCCAAGCCATTTCTGCAAAAACCGAACAAGGTGAGCCTTGTTGTGATTGGGTGGGGCGTGATGGTGCAGGTCATTTCGTGAAAATGGTTCACAACGGGATCGAATATGGCGATATGCAGTTAATCTGTGAAGCTTACCAATTCTTAAAAGATGGTTTAGGCTTAAGCTACGATGAAATGCACGAAATCTTCAAAGAGTGGCAAAATACCGAATTGGATAGCTATTTGGTCGATATTACGACTGAAATTCTTGCTTATAAAGATGAAGATGGTGAGCCATTAGTTGAGAAAATTCTTGATACCGCAGGGCAGAAAGGTACAGGTAAATGGACGGGTATCAATGCTTTAGATTTCGGTATTCCATTAACACTAATTACTGAATCGGTATTTGCTCGTTGTGTGTCTGCATTTAAAGATCAACGTGTTGCGGCATCAAGACTGTTCAACAAAGAAATCGGTAAAGTTGAAGGTGATAAAAAAGTGTGGGTGGAGGCAGTTCGCCGTGCATTATTAGCTTCAAAAATCATCTCTTATGCACAAGGCTTTATGTTGATTCGTGAAGCATCTGAAAACTTTGGCTGGAACATCAACTATGGTGCAACCGCACTTTTATGGCGTGAAGGTTGTATTATCCGCAGCCGTTTCTTAGGCAACATTCGTGATGCGTATGAAGCAAACCCATACTTAGTATTCTTAGGTTCAGATCCATACTTTAAAGAGATTTTAGAAAACTGCTTAGCCGATTGGCGTAAAGTGGTGGCGAAATCAATTGAGATTGGTTTACCAGTGCCTTGTATGTCGTCAGCAATTACGTTCTTAGATGGCTATACTTCGGAGCGTTTACCGGCTAATTTATTACAAGCACAACGTGATTACTTCGGGGCTCACACTTACGAGCGTACCGACAAACCACGCGGTGAGTTCTTCCACACTAACTGGACAGGTCGTGGCGGTAATACTGCCTCAACCACTTATGATGTGTAATTAATTTTCCAAGCCACTTAATACATTTAAGTGGCTTTTTTATATCAAATTTTCGTCAATAGTTCTTGGAGTAAATATTTCCAAAGGTGTATAATAATGGAGCGATATTTCATTACTATATAAGGAGAATCTATGCTAACAGATCAAGATATTTTTAACCGCTATCAAACCAAAGAAGCGGAGTTTAAAAAACAGGCGGATATCAGCCTTATCGGTCATTCACTGTTCGATATGTGGGGTGATATGGAACAAGGTACGCCAAGTTTGGCAGGGCAAAGTGTGGCGAATTTAGGTTTATCTGGCACCAGCACTCGCCAATATTTAGATGTGATTATTAAGCCAAATCGTATTCAATATGTAGGCAAAAACGTTTTTATTTTCTTAGGTGTGAACGACATCGTGAAAGAGCCTGACTATTCCCCAAAACAAGTATTGGATTGGATTGAGGAAATTGTGGCAAGCCTAAAAGCTATTTCGCCGGATTCCCGTTATTTCTTGTTAGAGGCGACCCCGGTCAATAACATCGCTACTACCGATAATCCGCCAATTAAAGAAATGAACGCCTATTTTGAGGCAAACTGCCCATCTTATCTCACTTATGTGAAAACCTGGACGCATTTTGAAAATGAAGAAGGCAAACTTGACCTGAGCTTATGCCACGACGGCTTGCACTTTACTCAGGCGGGATATGATCGCTTAAAAGCGATTTTGGAAGCTAATTTATAGTTTTTACTAAAAGATCAAGCGGTCAGATTCTTGTAAAATTTTACAAAATTCCGACCGCTTGTTTTCAATTATAGTGCTTCAATCTCTTGATATTGCACCTGCAATTTCTCCAATCCACTGAGATACTCCTGCATTTTTTCACGCTCTTTGGCGATAACTTGCTCTGGGGCTTTTGCCACAAAGGCTTCGTTGGAGAGTTTACCTTCGATGCGAGCGACCTCATTTTTGAGCTTGTCCATCTCTTTGGTTAAACGGGATAACTCGGCTTCTTTATTGATAAAGCCTGCCATTGGGATCAAGATCTCGCCATTTGCTACCAATTTCGCCACAGATAGCGGTGCGTTTTCGCCAGTTTCCAGCACTTTCATGCTATCGAGTTTTGCCATTGATTTGAGTAACACTTCGTTCGCATTCAAGATTGCGACCTCGTCCGCTGAGAAGTTACGGGCGATCAGGTCTAAGCCTTTGCTTGGGGCGATGTTGCTTTCCGCACGAATGTTACGCACCGCCACAATCACTTCTTTAATAAAGTTGATTTGGTTTTCGGCTTGTTCGTCCACGGCAGCTGGGTCAAATTGCGGGAATTTTTGCAACATAATAGTATCCGCTTCAATACCCACAAAGCCTTTTACTTTCTGCCAGATTTCTTCGGTGATAAACGGCATTACTGGGTGGATTAAACGCAGTAATTTTTCCAACACATTCACCAATGTGCGACTTGCCCCACGGCGTTGTGCGTCTGTGCCTTTGAAGAAGATCGGTTTGGTCAGCTCTAAATACCAGTCGCAGAATTGATCCCAAGTAAATTCGTAAATCGCATTTGCCACGAGGTCGAAACGGTATTGGCTGAGTGCGGTGCGGAAAGTTTCCACCGTGCGGTTGAATTGGCTCTCAATCCAACGATCCGCCAGGCTATATTCCACTTCGCCTTCGCTTAAATCGAGTTTGTCGTTAGTCAGCACATAACGGCTCGCATTCCACAATTTGTTGCAGAAGTTGCGGTAGCCTTCTAGGCGTTTCATATCCCAGTTGATGTCTCGACCGTTGCTCGCAAGTGCGGTTAAAGTGAAACGCAGGGCGTCTGTACCGTGTGCTACGATGCCTTCACTGAATTCTTTACGGGTCGCTTTGGCGATTTTCTCGGCAAGTTGTGGCTGCATCATATTGCCAGTGCGTTTTTCCAACAGATCGTCAAGGCTGATACCGTCAATCATATCAATCGGGTCAAGTACGTTACCTTTCGATTTGGACATTTTCTGCCCTTGCTCGTCACGGATTAAGCCCGTTACATACACGGTTTTGAACGGCACTTGCGGTTTGCCATTTTCATCTTTGATGAAGTGCATCGTGAACATAATCATACGAGCCACCCAGAAGAAGATGATGTCAAAGCCCGTGATTAACACATCGGTCGGGTGGAACATTTTCAGTTCTTTGGTCTGTTCCGGCCAGCCGAGTGTCGAGAACGTCCATAAGCCTGATGAGAACCAGGTATCCAACACGTCTTCGTCTTGTTTTAACGCTACGTCTAAATTTAAGTTATATTTTGACCGCACTTCCGCTTCATCACGAGCGACATACACATTGCCTTGCTCGTCATACCACGCTGGGATACGGTGTCCCCACCAAAGTTGGCGAGAGATACACCAGTCTTGAATATCACGCATCCAAGAGAAGTAGAGATTTTCGTACTGTTTCGGCACGAATTGGATTTCGCCGTCTTCCACCGCTTTGGTTGCCACTTCCGCCAAAGGCTTAACCGAAACGTACCATTGGTCGGTTAGCATTGGCTCAATCGGCACGCCACCACGGTCGCCATAAGGCACTTTTAAGTCGTGCGGTTTGATTTGGTCTAATAAGCCCAACGCTTCAAAATCGGCTACGATTTTCTTACGAGCCACAAAACGCTCTAAGCCTTGATAGTCAGCCGGAATTGGGGCTGCATAGCCGGCAAGCGGTTTGCCGTCTGTGCCGATAATTTCTGCTTCCGCACGAATATCGGCGTTCAAGGTCAGGATATTGACCATCGGTAAGCCGTGGCGTTTGCCCACTTCGTAGTCGTTGAAATCGTGTGCTGGGGTAATTTTCACCACGCCCGTACCGAACTCACGATCCACATACTCATCAGCAATAATCGGGATTTCACGGTTAGCAAGCGGTAGCACGACCGTTTTGCCAATCAGCGATTGATAACGCTCATCTTCGGGGTGAACCGCAACCGCCGTATCGCCCAACATTGTTTCAGGACGAGTGGTCGCCACCACCAAATAATCTAAGCCATCCGCAGTTTTCGCCCCGTTGGCAAGTGGATAGCGGAAATGCCAGAGCGAGCTTTTGCTCTCTTTATTTTCCACTTCCAAATCAGAAATAGCGGTGTGCAGTTTCGGATCCCAGTTTACCAAGCGTTTGCCACGGTAAATCAAGCCCTCTTCGTGTAAGCGAACGAACACCTCTTTCACCGCATTAGACAAGCCCTCGTCCATCGTAAAACGCTCACGATCCCAGTCAATCGAGTTGCCCAAGCGACGCATTTGCTGGCTGATGGTACCGCCCGAATAGGCTTTCCAATCCCAGATTTTGTTGATAAACGCCTCACGACCATAATCATGGCGGGTTTTACCCTCTTCAGCTGCGATTTTTCGCTCCACCACCATTTGGGTCGCAATCCCTGCGTGGTCAGTGCCAGCTTGCCAAAGGGTATTGTTGCCTTCCATACGGTTGAAACGGATTAAGGTATCCATCAACGTCTGTTGGAACGCGTGCCCCATATGCAACGAGCCGGTTACATTCGGCGGCGGAATGGCGATACAGTAGCTTGGTGCATTAATATCTTCGCTCGGTTTGAAATAGCCTTGCGATTCCCAGTGTTGGTAGAGGGCTTGCTCTACGGCGGAAGGGTTAAAACGATCTTCCATTGTGAATTGTTTTGTCATTGGTTTTCTCTTTTTAAATTTAACTTTTTTAATATGAGTAAGGAATAATTGAAACTGCTATAAATTTATTCTCTAAATTAAAATTTGGTTCAACTAAACAACCCCATAATCGTATATCACTATTTATATCGAAATCTTCGAAATATAATGTACTAGCTCTACTCCATACGTCAGACTTAGATTCATTGGCAAATAATAATAAGCAATGAGAATAGTTGCGATGATTATCTTTGACTGAATTTATAACATTGTCAATATTATCTGTTTCTAAACTACTTTTTATATGTAGAGTTGATACTCCGCTACAAATCAAAAAATCAGCAATATCGTAAAAATCTGCTCTTGTACATAAGAAATGAGAAGATGAAAATAGTAAAATTAACCATTTTATATATTCT
>NZ_JBXGGI010000138.1:0-26491 GCF_056854775.1 Mannheimia sp. | reverse complement strand
GATTAAAACCTACCCTGAGCATTTTGAACGTTTCGGTGAAGCTGAATGGGCGGTGCGTGCGAAGAAGGTAGCTGATCGTTTTCACGATTTAACCGATTTTATTGTGAATAAATTAGGTGTTACTGATGTGGGTGCTTACCTACCGGGTAAAGCGGTTTATCATCCGTCTTGTAGTTTATTCCGCAAATTAGGTATTAAGGAAGAGCCGATTACCTTATTAAGAAATGTAAAAGGCTTAGAGTTATTACCAATTAAAAACCAAGAAACTTGCTGTGGTTTTGGTGGTACATTCTCGGTCAAAATGGCAGAAATTTCCGGTGAAATGGTAAAAGAGAAAGTGGCAAATGTGGATACCGATGAGCCGGATTATTTAATCGGGGCTGATGTGAGCTGCTTGATGAACATCGGTGGTCGCTTAAGTCGTGAAGGCAAAGAGATCAAAGTGATGCACATTGCAGAAGTGTTAATGCAGGGAGGAAAATAATATGTCTTATTTACAAACCAATACCCTGCCTTTTAAGCAACGTGTTGAACAACAGGTTAATAATGAAGTTGTTCGTAAAGCCTTAGTAAAAGCTCAAGAAACTATCGGTGCAAACCGTCAGCGTATGGTGGACGAGTTAGGCAACTGGGAAGAGTGGCGTGATGATGCGAAAGCAATTCGTAATCACGTTTTAGTCAACCTTGATGCTTACCTTTACCAATTAAGTGAAAAAGTAACTCAAAACGGCGGGCACGTTTTCTTCGCAGAAACAGCAGAAGAAGCAACAAATTACATCAAAAACGTGGCGAAAGCGAAAAATGCGAAAAAGATTGTAAAATCTAAATCAATGGTAACCGAAGAGATCGGAATGAACCACGTTTTAGAAGCTGAAGGCATCAAAGTGGTGGAAACCGACTTAGGTGAATATTTGCTGCAAATTGTGGGCGATAAACCTTCTCATATTGTTGTACCTGCAATCCACAAAGACCGTTATAGAATCCGTCAAGAAATGCACGATGTGCTAGGCTATGAAGGTTCAGAAACACCGGAAGAGATGACGGCATTTGTTCGCCAAAAAATCCGTGAAGATTTCTTAGAAGCGGATATCGGCATTTCAGGCTGTAACTTTGCTGTGCCGGAAACCGGTTCTGTTTGCTTAGTAACAAATGAAGGTAACTTGCGTATGGCAACGACTGTGCCAAAAACGCATATTGCGGTAATGGGTATGGAGCGTATTGCACCCACTTTCAAAGAAGTGGATGTGTTAATTACAATGCTTGCCCGCAGTGCGGTAGGGGCAAAATTAACCGCTTATAATACTTGGCTAACAGGTCCTCGTCTTGAAGGCGAAACCGATGGTCCGGAAGAGTTCCATTTAGTGATTGTGGATAACGGTCGTTCTAAAATTTTAGAAAGCGAGTTCCAAGAAGTTTTACGCTGTATCCGCTGTGGTGCTTGTTTGAATACTTGCCCGGCTTATCGTCAAATTGGTGGACACGGTTACGGTTCTATCTATCCGGGTCCGATCGGTTCGGTAATTTCGCCATTATTAGGTGGCTATGAAGAGTTTAAAGAGTTACCGTATGCCTGTTCACTCTGTACGGCGTGTAATAGTGTTTGCCCGGTAAAAATTCCACTGGCTCAGCTCATCTTAAAACACCGAGAGAAAATTGCGGATGCCGGCTTAACACCAATGACAGAACGTTTATCGATTTTCGGTTTCAATTTTGCTAATTCACACCCAACACTTTGGAAAGTGGGTATGAATGTAGGGGCAAAAGTCGCAAGTAAATTCATTAAAAACGGTAAAGCCCCTGTGAATTTTGGTGCATTAGGCGAATGGACAAAAGCTCGTGATTTACCTCAACCAGAGGGTGAGAGCTTCCGTGATTGGTTCAACAACAGAGGTTAAGAGGAAAATTAAGATGGATTTACAAAATCGTGAAAATTTCTTAAATAAATTGGCACAGCGTATGGGCAGACCACGCCAAAATGTGCCTGAGCCAATGCCTGTGTTGGAAAACAACCACGCAATCACCCGTTTAACTGACCGTGCTCAACCACAGCTTTGCCAAGAGTTTATTGACTTTGCTCGTGTAATGATGGCAGATGTAGTAGAAGCTAAGGAAGCGGATCTACCACAAACCATCATTGAGATCTGCGAAAAGTATGGTGGTGCAAGTGTGATCATCAATAACGATCAACGCTTAAAAGATCTTGGTATCACCTCAGCAATCCAAGCAAAATACGAAGACAGCTATGTTTGGGATTATAACCAATCAGAAACCAACTTTGAAAAAGCCCAAAATGCGAATATCGGTGTGGTATATGGCGAATATGGCTTGGCGGAGTCTGGCGGTATTGTGTTATTTTCCGATAAAGAGTTCGGTCGCTCTGTCAGCTTACTGCCAGAGAAATCAGTGGTAGTGCTACGCAAAAGCACGGTACTCCCTCGTGTTGCACAACTGGCTCAAATCCTGCACGAAAAAGCACAACGCGGTGAAAGAATGCCATCTTGTGTGAATATCATCTCAGGTCCATCAGCCACGGCAGACATTGAGTTGATTAAAGTTGTTGGCGTTCACGGGCCGGTAAATAAAATTTACCTAGTAATCGATGACCTATAATTGGTAAAAAACACAGAAAAATAACCGCTTGTAGCGTGATTTTACAAGCGGTTATTTTTATGTATTAAATACCATTATTGTTTTATTATTTTGTAAGAGTTATTATCATTTAGTCAATCTAGTTAATCTTAAGGAGTACTTAATGAAAAAAGTAGTAACACTATGTGCCTGTATTTTAGGATTGGCAGGCTGTGCAACTGAAGGATCCCGAGTGGTAGCACCAACGGAAACACAGGCAGCTCACACTGCTGCAACATATCAGGGTGTCAAAGCACCTATTTCAGTTGGAAAATTTGATAATAAATCCAGTTTCCAGAATGGGGTTTTCTCTGACGGAGTTGATCAATTAGGTAATCAATCTAAAACGATCTTAGTATCTCACTTACAACAAACCGGGCGTTTTTCTGTTTTAGATCGTACAAATATGAGTGAGATCGCTTCCGAAGCAAAACTTAAAGGTTCAAAGCAGAGCTTAAAAGGTGCAACTTATGTCATTACGGGTGATGTAACTGAGTTTGGTCGTAAAACAGTTGGAGATCACCAATTATTTGGCATCTTAGGCAGAGGTAAAGAGCAGGTTGCATATGCAAAAGTGATGTTAAATGTTGTTAATGTTCATACCTCAGAAGTTGTTTTCTCTGCTCAAGGAGCTGGAGAATATAATTTATCTAATCGTGAAGTTTTAGGTTTTGGTGGGACGGCGGGTTATGACTCTACTTTAAATGGAAAGGTTCTCGATCTTGCTATTAGAGAAGCAGTAAATAATCTAGTTAATGGGATTGAATCAGGTCGTTGGACACCAACAAAATAGAGGTGAATAATGAAAAAAACAAAAATAATGGGAATTGCTGCGATTGTAGCATTACTTACTGCTTGTAGTAGCAATACAGTAGATACCGATCTTTATCATTGGGGAAACTATTCTGATGTGGTTTATAGCCACTATAATGAGCCTGGTGATTTTGCGAAGCAGGAAAATGAGTTGAATCAAATCATTTCTCAAGCAAAAGAAAAGAATAAGCTTGTTGCACCAGGAGTATATGGGCATTTAGGCTTGGTTTTATTAAAGCAAGGTAAATCAGCAGAGGCAAGAGCAGCACTCCAGCAGGAGCAAACGCTTTATCCGGAAAGTGCGGAATTTATGCAATTTTTACAACGTAAAAAGTAAAAGGAAGCAACGATGAAGAAATTAGTAATTGGTTTAATCAGTGCGATCTTACTAGCAGGTTGTGCAAAAAAAACAGAGCCGAGTTATGACTATACAGCGTTAAAAGAAAGTAAACCTAAATCTATTTTGGTGGTAATGCCGGTCAATAATTCTGTAGATGCGAAAGCAGATACCAGTGTATTAGCGAGGGCTTCGTATCAGCTAGCAGAAAAAGGTTACTATGTTTACCCTGTCGCATTAGTTGATGAAACATTTAAGCAGAATGGTTTGATTGATGGAGCAGCCATTCGTAGTGCTAGTCCTAAGAAAATTCACGATATTTTTGGGGCAGACAGTATCCTGTACTTAAATGTGAATGAATATGGTACAAGTTATAAGGTATTTGATAGTGTAACAACAGTTTCACTAGAAGGAAAACTGGTTGATTTAAAAACCGGTAAAACTTTATGGGAAGGTACTGGTAAACATAGCCAAGGTTCGACAAACAGTAATGATGGAGCATTATCTGCATTAGTTAAAGCTGTGATAAATCAAGTTATTGATACATCAAAAGATAAGGGGTATCAAGTATCTGCCGCTGCTATGAGTAACTTGATCTACTTAGGGAAAAATGGCGGATTACTGGTAGGTCCTCGCCACCCTAGCTATAATACCTCTGTTGCTAAGTAAACTCTCTAAAAAAAACAACCGCTTGTAAGCTTAATTACAAGCGGTTACAAAAGTATCGCTTTTTGAACGTTGGCAAAGTCTACGGTAGCGAAACTGTGAACAATCGTTACAAGGATTGTGAATAATTTTTGCTAGAAATTGACAATTATTCTGCTAACGCTTTACGTTGAGCATCAACTAACTGGCTAATGCCTTGCTTCGCTAAATCTAATAAAGTCAGCAATTCTTCGTGGGAGAACGGCTCGCCTTCAGCTGTACCTTGAACTTCCACCAAGCGACCATCTTCCACCATTACCACGTTCATATCGGTTTCGGCGTTAGAGTCTTCCACATATTCTAAATCGCATACCGCTTCACCATCCACAATACCGACTGAAATCGCCGCTACCAAGCCTTTCATCGGGTTGGTTTTGAGCGTGCCGTTCGCTACTAATTTATTCATTGCATCGTGTAACGCTACGCAAGCTCCGGTGATTGATGCGGTGCGAGTGCCACCGTCTGCTTGGATCACATCACAATCCACGGTAACCGTACGCTCGCCAAGGGCTTTTAAATCGACCACCGCACGCAGAGAGCGAGCGATCAATCGTTGAATTTCCATTGTGCGACCGCCTTGTTTGCCTTTTGCCGCTTCACGTTGGGTGCGAGAGTGGGTCGCTCGTGGCAACATTCCGTATTCTGCCGTAACCCAGCCTTGCTGCTGACCTTTTAAAAAACGTGGCACGCTTTCTTCCACCGTAGCGTTACACAATACTTTGGTTTCACCAAATTCGATGAGGACAGAGCCCTCAGCATAGCGGGTGTAGTTGCGGGTAATTTTGATGTCACGCACTTGATGAGTTTGTCGATTATTTGGACGCATTTTCTTTTCCTTTTCTCTAAAATTTTTACCATTTTAACAAAGAAAACAGTAGAATGTGAGTTTTCTTTATCAAGAACGGTAGGGGCAAATTGCAATTTGCCCCTACACAAACTTATCATTGAACAACGATAAAAGGGCGAAAAATTTTCGCCCCTACAAAAACAGAAGGAATAACAATGATCTACAGTATGACAGCCTTCGCCCATTTAGAAATCAAAAAAGAGTGGGGCAGTGCGGTGTGGGAGCTTCGCTCGGTAAACCAACGTTTTTTAGAAACCTATTTTCGCCTGCCGGAGCAGTTCCGCAATCTTGAAATGACCTTGCGTGAACGCCTGCGAGCAACGCTAACCAGAGGCAAGGTGGAATGTAGTTTACGCATTGATTTAAGCAAAACCCAAAACAGCGAAATTGCTCTCAACCAAGATTACGCCAAGCAGGTGTTGGCTTCGCTAAAATGGCTAAAAGAAACAGCGAATGAGGGCGACATCAACCTTGTTGATGTATTGCGTTTCCCAGGTGTGGTGGATAACGAAAGCCAAGATCTCGACCAAATTTCGCAAGATTTATTAGCCGGTTTCGAGCAAATTTTGGCGGACTTTATCGCCATGCGTGCGAGAGAGGGCGAGAACGTGAAAGCCTTGATCCAACAGCGTTTAGATGCGATTTCGGTGGAAGCGGCAAAAGTGCAAGCCTTAATGCCAGAAATTTTGCAATGGCAAAAAGAGCGTTTGCAGCAGCGTTTTGATGAGCTGAATTTACAGCTTGAACCACAGCGTTTAGAGCAAGAAATGGTGCTGCTTGCCCAGCGTGTTGATGTGGCGGAAGAATTAGACCGCTTGCAACTCCATGTTAAAGAGACCACGAATGTGCTGAAAAAAGGCGGAGCGGTGGGTCGTAAGTTAGATTTTATGATGCAAGAGCTTAACCGTGAATCGAACACCCTTGCTTCAAAATCTATCAATGCGGACGTCACCAATTCGGCTGTGGAACTGAAAGTTTTAATCGAACAAATGCGTGAGCAAATTCAGAATTTAGAGTAGGAAAATCGATGAAATTGAGTTGTAACCAAGTCAGCCACGCTTACCCAAATCTCTGCGTGCAACTTTCCCAATATCGCTTAATTGACATTGCAGGGGCAGATGCGGAGAAATATCTCCAAGGGCAATTAACCTGTGATGTGGCAAAAATCGAAGTGGGCAGCCACACTTTAACTAGCCATTGTGACCCAAAAGGTAAAATGAGTGCGTTGTTGCGATTATACCGTGCCGAAAGCGACAAATTTGTGGCGATGATTCACACAAGCCTATTGCCCGAAGCCCTCACCCAATTAAAAAAATATGCGGTGTTCTCCAAAGTAACCTTCACCGAGCTAGACACCCCGGTTTACGGCATTGCCGGCGAAGAAGCATTTGCAAAATTACCTGAAAATGTGACCGCTTTAACCCTTAGCCAAGGGCAAAAACGAGCCTTCGTTTGGGGCGGAAACTTCGAGCCAAACGGCGATGAAAGCCTCTGGACGTTAATGGACATTCAAGATGGCGTGCCGGTGCTGCTGAAAGAAAATCAGTTTGAAATTATTCCACAAGCGGCTAATTTACAGCTGTTGGAAAATGCGATTTCGTTTACTAAAGGCTGCTACATTGGGCAAGAAACCGTGGCTCGTGCGAAATATCGTGGGGCAAATAAACGGGCATTGTTCACCTTGGTGGGGCGATTTGAGGGAGAAATCACGCTTCCTGAAACCGCCTCTGCAATCGAAATGCAACTCGGCGAAAACTGGCGAGCGACCGGCACAGTGCTGACTTCAATCGCCTACGAAAACACCCTTTGGGTGCAGGTGGTGATGAATAAAGACGTTGAGCCTGACGCCCTGTTCCGAGTCAATGGCGTGGCGTTACAACTGTACGAACTACCGTATAGTTTGGAAGAAAATTAAAGAAAAACGGTCATATTGTTATGACCGTTTTTTCTATATCTTATCTGAGTGATGAATCATCACAAACCTTTCCCAAAGCTGTTCTTCGGTTTCCTGATTATCGGGATCTTTCACAATACAATTCGTAATTGGGCAGACTTTCTGGCAGGTTGGCTTGTCGTAATGCCCGACACACTCCGTGCAGAGTATGGGGTCGATCACATAGATATCGCTGCCTACCGAAATTGCATCATTCGGACATTCGGGCAAGCACATATCGCAGTTGGTACATTTGTGGGTAATCAGTAAAGCCATAGTTTGTTTTCAGAAAATAAAAATCAAACAAGCGGTTAGATTTACTCGCTTCGCTCGCACTTCGTGCCATCGGCAAAAGCCGATGTTCAAACGCAAGCGTTTGTGTAAAAAATTTTGCAAAATCGACCGCTTGTCATTCGAGGTTACCTATTATAAAGCAAAAAAATTTGAACTACTTCACATTTTTGCAATTTGCTTGTTTATTGTTTTCGGAAAATTTTTTATTCTTACTCCATCGAAACGTTTCGATGGAGTTTTCCATCAGGAAATTAAGCGAAACTGAGAAAAGAAATGAAAGGGGAAAATAATGAAAAAAACGACAAATTTGAATGCTCCGCTTTCGCATAGTATTGCGACCCTTGGGCATACCGACAGCCTGACCATTTGCGATGCAGGCTTGCCGATTCCCGATTTTGTTGAGCGAATCGATTTAGCATTAACCGCTGGCGTGCCGAGTTTTTTACAAACTTTTGATGTGGTAGTGAGTGAACTTTTCGTTGAGAGAGTGCTGATTGCGGAAGAAATTAAACAAAAAAATCCACAAATTTTAGATGCTTTATTAGCTCGTTTAAACCAATTGGAGCAAGCTCAAAACAATCAAATTCAAATTGATTATGTGAATCACGAGATATTTAAAGAGCAAACCCATAGCAGTAAAGCGATTGTGCGGACGGGCGAATGCTCGCCTTATGCGAATATTATTCTATATTCGGGTGTGCCGTTTTAAGGTGGAATGATGGAAACCTTATTAAAAATGAATGGGATTGATAAATCTTTCCCGGGTGTAAAAGCTCTAAGTAATGCTTGTTTGTCTGTGTATGCCGGGCGAGTAATGGCATTAATGGGCGAGAATGGGGCTGGTAAATCAACGTTAATGAAAGTATTGACGGGTATTTACAGTAAAGATGCGGGTTCAATCAGTTATTTGGGGCAAGAGGTTACTTTCAAAGGTCCGAAACATTCTCAAGAAGCTGGAATTAGCATTATCCACCAAGAGCTTAACTTAGTCGGCAATTTAACCATTGCGGAAAACATTTTTCTTGGGCGTGAATTTAGAACCGCTTGGGGATCGATTGATTGGAAAAAAATGTATGCGGAGGCGGATAAATTACTCGCTCGACTTGGTGTGAAACACAGCAGTCATCAGCTCTGTTCTGAATTATCCATCGGTGAGCAACAAATGGTGGAAATTGCCAAAGCACTTAGTTTTGAGTCTAAAGTGATTATTATGGACGAGCCAACCGATGCATTAACGGATACTGAAACAGAAGCCTTATTTAAAGTAATTCACGAACTGAAAGCAGAAAATCGAGGCATTGTGTATATTTCACACCGTTTAAAAGAAATTTTCCAGATTTGCGATGATGTTACTGTGCTTCGTGATGGTCAATTTATCGGAGAGCAAGTGATTGCCGATATTGATGAAGATAAATTGATTGAAATGATGGTTGGTCGCCGTTTAGAAGAACAATATCCTCATCTACAGCAAGAACGTGGCGAACTCCTTCTTGATGTGAAAAACCTAAGTGGAAGTGGTGTGAATGATGTTTCGTTTCAGTTACATAAAGGCGAAATTGTCGGCATTTCAGGGCTAATGGGAGCTGGACGTACCGAGTTAATGAAAGTACTTTATGGGGCATTACCAAAAACCGCAGGTACGATTGAGCTAAAAGGAAAAATGATTTCCAATAAGTGTCCGCAAGATGGATTGGATAACGGTATTGTGTATATCTCAGAGGATCGTAAAGGCGATGGGCTGATTTTGGGAATGTCGGTAAAAGAAAATATGTCTTTGACTTCATTAGATCATTTCTCCAAAGGTGGCTCAATTCGACACGATGCAGAAAGATTGGCAGTTGATGATTTTATCTTGATGTTTAACATCAAAACACCAAGTCGAGATCAGCAAATCGGGCTACTTTCCGGCGGTAATCAGCAAAAAGTGGCGATAGCCAAAGGCTTGATGACTCGTCCAAATGTGTTGATTTTAGACGAGCCAACGCGTGGTGTTGATGTTGGGGCGAAAAAAGAGATTTACCAATTAATCAATGAGTTTAAAAAAGATGGATTAAGTATTTTAATGGTTTCATCTGATATGCCGGAAGTGCTTGGAATGAGTGATCGCATATTAGTGATGCACGAAGGCAGAATTAGTGCGGAATTTTCGCGTGAAGAAGCAACTCAAGAAAAATTATTGGCAGCAGCTATCGGTAAAAATATGGTATTAAATTAAGGTGTTCTTATGACAACTCAAGCAAATAAATTTCAACTAGGCAAATTTTTAATAGAGCAACGCTCTTTTGTTGCCTTATTTGTTTTAATCATCATTGTTTCAATGATTAACCCCGATTTCTTCAGTGTAGATAACATTCTCAATATTTTACGCCAAACTTCTGTGAATGCGATTATTGCAGTAGGAATGACGTTCGTGATTTTAATCGCCGGGATTGATTTATCGGTTGGTTCTGTTTTAGCTTTAACAGGAGCTGTTGCCGCCTCTTTAGTCGGTTCTGAATTACCGATTTTCCTGGTTATTCCATTAGTATTATTACTCGGTACAGCTTTTGGTGGAATTAGTGGTGCGATTGTAGCGAAAGGTAAAGTCCAAGCCTTTATTGCAACGTTGGTTACAATGACATTACTGCGTGGTATCACAATGGTTTATACCGATGGTAAACCAATTAGTACAGGTTTTTCTGAGCAAGCCGATGCGTTTTCTTTCATTGGTACAGGTTATTTATTCGGTATTCCGTTCCCAATTTGGATTATGGCAATCGTGTTCGCCATAGCTTGGTATATCTTAAAACATACACCGATCGGTCGTTATATTTATGCCTTAGGTGGAAATGAATCAGCAACTCAGCTTTCAGGAATTAATGTTAATAAAATAAAAATTTTCGTTTTTGCAGTAAGCGGCTTTTTATCCGCACTGGCAGGCTTAATTGTAACTTCACGCCTTTCTTCTGCACAGCCAACAGCAGGCGTTTCTTATGAATTAGATGCAATTGCAGCAGTGGTAGTAGGCGGAACAAGCCTGATGGGCGGAAAAGGGCGTGTAATGGGGACATTAGTTGGGGCATTAATTATCGGTTTCTTAAACAATGCTCTCAACTTATTGGATATTTCTTCATATTATCAGATGATTGCTAAAGCGTTGGTGATTTTAGCAGCCGTATTAGCTGATAATTATTTAGGTACTAAAAAAGTGTAAGCATCTTCAAAGGAGATTTTCTATGAAAAAATTAACAACTATCGCTTCAGCAATTATGTTGAGTTTATCTGTTGCCGCTACGGCTTCAGCAAAAGATACCATTGCATTAGCCGTATCAACTTTAGATAATCCATTTTTCGTGAGCCTTAAAGATGGGGCTCAAAAGAAAGCGGATGAATTAGGCTACAAATTAGTGGTGCTTGATTCACAAAATGACCCGGCAAAAGAACTTTCTAACGTAGAAGACTTAACTGTGCGTGGTGCAAAAGTGCTTTTAATCAACCCAACCGATTCGGAAGCGGTCGGAAATGCGGTAGCAATTGCAAATCGTAATAAAATTCCTGTCATTACTTTAGACCGTGGTGCGGCAAAAGGCGATGTTGTGAGCCATATCGCTTCAGATAACGTAGCCGGTGGTAAAATGGCAGGTGATTTCATCGCACAGAAATTAGGTGAGGGTGCGAAAGTGATCCAATTGGAAGGTATTGCGGGTACATCAGCCGCTCGTGAACGTGGAGAAGGCTTTAAGCAAGCGATTGATGCTCATAAATTCAATGTATTAGCAAGCCAACCGGCAGATTTTGACCGTACAAAAGGCTTGAATGTAACCGAAAACTTATTAGCGAGTAAATCGGATGTACAAGCGATTTTCGCTCAAAATGATGAAATGGCATTAGGTGCATTACGTGCAGTAGGTGCGGCGAAGAAAGAGGTATTAATCGTTGGCTTTGATGGCACAGATGATGGTGTAAAAGCAGTAGAAAGTGGTAAATTAGCGGCAACTATCGCTCAACAACCAGACTTAATCGGCTCACTTGGCGTGGAAACTGCTGACAAAGTGTTAAAAGGCGAAAAAGTAGAAGCGAAAATCCCAGTAGATTTAAAAGTTATCACAAAATAATCGCTTTAAAGCCCCAGAAGGGCTGAATTATGCTTAACCCGGTACGGCTTTGCCGTGCTGGGCAAGCAAAGATTTTGGCAACTAAGGACTTACTATGAAAAATCTCACCGTACTCGGCAGCATTAACGCTGATCACGTTATTTCCGTTCCCTATTTTGCTAAACCGGGAGAAACCTTGACTGGGCATAGCTATCACATTGCTTATGGCGGTAAAGGAGCGAATCAGGCGGTTGCGGCAGCTAGGCTTGGGGCAAAAGTATCTTTTATCGGCTGCATTGGTGATGATGGCATCGGTAAAGCAATGAAAACTGCGTTTGAGAAAGACGATATTAATACTCGCCCGATTAAATCGGTGTCAAATGAAATGACCGGTATCGCAATGATTCAAGTAGCAGAATCTGGCGAAAACAGTATTGTGATTTCGGCAGGTGCGAACGGACATTTAGATGAAACCGTTGTGGCTGAATTTCAATCGGAAATTACACAAGCTGATTGCTTATTAATGCAGTTAGAAACCCCTTTACCTGCGATTATTCAAGCAGCGAAAATCGCCAAAGAAAATAACACGCAAGTAGTGCTGAATCCTGCACCTGCCAGAGCATTACCTGATGAGTTACTAAGCCTGCTAGATATGATTACCCCAAATGAAACAGAGGCGGAAATTTTAACGGGTATAAAAGTAGTTGATGAAGCAAGTGCGAAGCTGGCAGCTCAAGCCTTCCACCAAAAAGGTATTGAGAAAGTGCTGATTACATTGGGTTCAAAAGGTGTTTTTGTGAGTGAAAACGGACAAGGCGAAATTGTAGCGGGTTTTCGTGTTAATGCAGTTGATACGACCGCAGCAGGCGATACCTTTAACGGTGCATTGGTTACCGCAATGTTAGAAGATAAACCGCTTAATGAGGCAATTCGTTTTGCACACGCAGCCGCTGCGATTAGCGTAACCCGAAAAGGAGCTCAGCCGTCTATTCCAAGCCGTCAAGAAACCTTAGATTTTTTGAGTAAGTAGTAACAAGCGGTCGTTTTTCTAAGGAATTTTGCAAATGGCAACAATGAAGGACGTCGCACGCCTCGCACAGGTTTCGACCTCAACGGTTTCCCACGTCATCAACAACAGCCGTTTTGTGAGTGAAGAGATTCGGGAAAAAGTTCAGAAGGTGGTTAAAGAGCTGAATTATACGCCTTCTGCATTGGCTCGTAGCCTAAAAGTCAATGAAACTAAAACTATCGGTATGCTGGTTACCGCCACCAGCAATCCATTTTTTGCGGAAGTGATGGCAGGTGTTGAGCAATATTGTCAGCAAAATCACTACAACCTGATTATTGCCACCACCAATGGTGATGCGGAACGTTTACAGCATCATTTACAAACACTTATTCAACGTAAAGTTGATGGCTTACTACTAATGTGTGGTGATGCCAGATTGAATACTGATGAGAGCCTAAATATTCCTCTACCAATGGTGGTTGTGGACTGGTGGTTTACGGAATTGAATGCGGATAAAATTTTTGAAAATTCAACATCTGGTGGCTATCTTGCCACAAAAACCTTGATTGATGCAGGGCATTCTGACATAGCTATAATTACCGGAAATCTGAAAAAATCATTGGCAAAAAACCGTTTAGAGGGCTACAAAAAAGCGTTATATGAGGCAAATATTCCACTCAACCCAAATTGGATTATTGAAAGCCATTTTGATTTTGCAGGAGGGCTTGCAGGAATGAATAGTTTGCTTACTCAATCTAAAAAACCAACGGCGGTTTTTGCCTGTAGTGATACTATCGCTTTTGGTGCTTACCAAGCCATTTGGCAGCACGGATTAAGTATACCGAAGGATATTTCAATTATTGGTTACGATGATATTGAACTGGCAAAATACCTCTCACCACCGCTGTCTACCATCAGCCAGCCTAAAGCGGAATTAGGGCAACTTGCAGTTGAAACCTTACTAAAACGAATACGCTCTCAAGCAAAGGATTTTCAAACTATAATGCTAGAACCCGAGTTAGTATTACGAGATTCCATTCATCAGATAAACAAAAATGCTGAATAATGTTAAGTTATTCAGCATTTTTTTATCTCTTCTGTATGCTTTAACTTAGCCTTTCTGTTGTTCTAAATAAAGCACGGTTGCAGCGACCCGAGAGTGAACATTGAGCTTACGCAGCAAGTTGCGGATATGTACTTTTACCGTTTCTTCGGAAATAAAGAGCTGGGCGGCGATCTGTTTGTTTGACATACCGGTTGCGATCCACTGCAATACATCCAGTTCACGATCGGTTAAGCAGCTTAGCGGATCATTTTCCGGTTGGCGGTTTAACAAGTGCTGGCGAACGGTTTCGCTTAATACGACTTCACCTGCGGCAGCTCTACGGATATTATCTAACAATTCCGGGGTATCGGTATCTTTTAGTAAGTAGCCATCCACGCCGGCATCCATTAAGGCGAATACGTCTGATTGCTCATCAGAAACCGTTAGCATAATAATGCGGGCGTCTACGCCTTGAGAACGTAGTGAACGTAAGGTATCTAGCCCGGAAATACCTCTCATATTCAAGTCTAAAATAATCACATCCGGCTCAAGTTGTAGAGCAAGTTTGATGCCGTCTGTACCGTTGCTTGCCTCGCCCACTACGGTAAATTTATCGTCCAATTCCAATAATTGACGCATTCCCTGACGCATTAGCGGGTGGTCGTCAATCAATAAAATACGAGTTGGAGTAGTCATTCGTTTCTCCCGTTTTCTTCCTTCATTTAATCGACTAATTTTGCGATCATTGATTAAAAATAGCAAGTTTTGCCCTCTTATAAAACACGGTTTTTTTGATCTGTGCTAATTTTTTACACAAAAGAAATTGCAAAACTTTGCAAGAAAAAGACCGCTCGTTCGGCTATAATGGGGCAAAATTTTCTATGAGAAAACCAGAATGACAAATCAAACCACTTATTTCGCCACCGCAGCCCGAGGTTTTGAGGAAATGCTTAAAACCGAACTCGAGCAGATCTGCGGGGCAGAATGCAAAGTCGCCCAAGGCGGTGTGCATTTTACCACTACTCAAAAAGGGGCTTATCAGGCGTTGTTACACAGCCGTTTAGCTTCTCGTATTTTGCTGCCGTTAGTCAGTACCAAAATTTTCAGCGATAGCGATTTATACGCCTCCATTATTGCTTTTAATTGGGCGGAATTATTCGACCCTCGAGATACTTTCTACATTGATTTCAACGGCACAAATCGAGAAATCCGCAACACTCAATTTGGGGCAATGCGCGTGAAAGACGGCATTGTCGATTATTTTGAGCGTAAAGGTTTCGCTCGCCCAACGGTCGATAAAGAGAAACCTGATGTGCGTATTCACGTCTATTTAGATCGTGAAAATCTAGTGGTTTCACTGGATTTAAGTGGAGATGCGTTACACATTCGAGGTTATCGTGAAGATACCGGTAAAGCACCACTGCGTGAAACCTTGGCGGCGGCGATTGTGTTACGTTCTGGTTGGCAAAAAGGCACGCCGTTGGTGGATCCGATGTGCGGCTCCGGCACACTATTAATTGAAGCGGCTCAAATGGCAGCCAATATTGCTCCACAACTTCACCGTAAATATTGGGGCTTTAATGCGTGGAAAGGGCATCAACAAGCGGTTTGGAAAGAGGTGCTAGACGAGGCATTTAATAACGTAGGGGCGAATTGCAATTCGCCCGAAACCCCGATGTTCTTTGGCTTTGACCTCGATCACCGAGTGCTTGCCAAAGCTAAACAGAACGCAAAAAACGCCGGCGTGGATCATCTCATTCAATGGCAGCAAGGCGATGTAGCAGCGTTGAAAAATCCGATTCCCGAGCAGATCGGCACAGTGGTGTGTAACCCGCCTTATGGTGAGCGTTTAGGTACAACGCCTGCGTTAATTGCCCTTTATTCGGTTTTCGGGCAACGTTTAAAACAACAATTTGCCGGATGGAATGCCTCCATTTTTAGTGGCGAGCCAGAGTTGCTGAACTGCTTGCGTCTGCGTTCGGCACGTCAATTCAAAGCGAAAAACGGTCCGTTGGACTGTGTGCAGAAAAATTACCTGATCAGCGAAAATAACAAGCGGTCAGATTTGGATGAAAATTTACAACTTGAGCAAAATGCTCAAGTTGCACCGGACTTTGCGAATCGCCTTGCCAAAAATATCAAAAAAGTCGAGAAATGGGCGAAACAGCAGGGCATTGATGCCTATCGTTTATACGATGCCGACCTGCCGGAATACAATTTGGCGGTGGACAGATATGGCGATCACATCGTGGTGCAAGAATACCAAGCACCGAAAAGTATTGATGAACAAAAAGCCCGCCAACGCTTGCTGGATGCAGTTTCTGCCACCCTTTATGTAACCGGCGTGGAAACCAATAAATTAGTACTCAAAGTTCGCCAGAAACAAAAAGGGACGAACCAATACGAGAAGTTAGCGAATAAAGGCGATTATTTCTTCGTGAATGAATACGGGGCGAAACTGTGGGTGAATTTAACCGATTATTTGGATACCGGCTTGTTCTTAGACCACCGTTTAACCCGCAAAATGGTGGGTGAAATGGCGAAAGGCAAAACCTTCCTGAATCTGTTTGCCTACACCGGTTCGGCAACGATCCACGCCGCCCTAAACGGAGCGAAATCGACTACGACAGTGGATATGTCCAACACCTATTTGAACTGGGCAGAGCAGAATTTAGAGCTAAACAATTTACCACTTCGCAACAACCGTTTATTCCAAGCGGATTGCTTGCAATGGCTTGCTGAGTGCCGTGAGCGTTTTGAGCTGATTTTCGTTGATCCGCCTACGTTCTCGAACTCAAAACGAATGGAAGATAGCTGGGACGTGCAACGAGATCACATTAAGTTGATGACACAGCTCAAACGCATTTTAACGGTAGACGGTACTATCGTTTTCTCCAACAACAAACGTGGTTTTAAAATGGATTTTGACGGCTTGGCAGCATTGGGCTTGCAAGCGGAAAACATTTCGCACAAAACTCTACCGATTGATTTTGAACGTAATCCGCAAATTCATAACTGTTGGATTGTGAAGAATATCGCGTAAGCGTAGGGTGGGGCTTGCCCCACTATTGGGATAATGATTGGATAATCGGTGGGGCAAGCCCCACCCTACAATAAGCAGAAAAATAAAATGTTAGATATTGTTTTATACGAACCTGAAATTCCGCAAAACAGCGGTAATATTATCCGCCTGTGTGCAAATTGTGGATTCCGTTTGCATATGATTGAGCCGTTTGGCTTTGCTTGGGACGACAAAAAACTTCGCCGTTCGGGCTTGGATTATCACGAATTTGTAAATATCCAAAAATACAAAAATTTTGAGGATTTTTTAGAGCGTGCTAAGCCGAAACGTTTATTTGCCTTAACCACGCGTGGCGAGCAAAATCACAGTGATGTGAAATACGAACTGGGCGATTTTTTAATGTTCGGGCCGGAAAGCCGAGGCATTCCAAAGCCGTTGTTGGCGGAAATGCCAATGTCGCAAAAAATCCGTATTCCAATGTGCCAAGACAGCCGCAGTATGAATTTATCCAATTCTGTGGCGGTGGTAGTGTATGAAGCGTGGCGGCAGTTTGGCTACCCAAATGCGGTTTCTGCTCAATCTATTTAAGTGACAAGCGGTTTGATTTTTGTGATTTTTTGCGAAAATTAAACCGCTTAAATTTTATGTGATCTAGATCACAATAAACCATATAAAGCATAGCGTTTGAAGTTATATTTCATTAAAATGAAAAAAATGAAGTATTTTTCTCAAAAATGAAATTTAAGGAGATGTTATGCGTTTAATTCCGTTAGAAACTGCTCAAGATGTAAGTGTTTGGGCTGCTCGTTATATTGTTGATCGTATTAATGCATTCAAACCGACTAAAGAGAAACCCTTTGTACTTGGCTTGCCGACAGGCGGCACCCCTGAAAAAACCTATAAAGAATTAATTAAACTCTACCAAGCAGGGGAAGTGAGCTTTAAAAATGTGGTAACGTTTAATATGGATGAATATGTTGGCTTACCTAAGGAACATCCTGAAAGCTACCACAGCTTTATGTTCAAGCATTTCTTTGATCACGTTGATGTGCCACTTGAAAATATTAATATTCTAAACGGTATGGCAGAAGATGTGGACGCTGAATGCGCACGTTACGAAGAGAAAATCCGCTCTTACGGCAAAATCCACCTCTTTATGGGCGGTGTGGGCGTTGATGGTCATATTGCGTTTAATGAGCCAGCCTCTTCACTCTCTTCTCGCACTCGTATCAAAACATTAACGGAAGATACTCGTATTGCGAATTCTCGTTTCTTTGATAATGATGTCAGCCAAGTGCCAAAATTTGCTTTAACCGTGGGCGTTGGCACACTGCTTGATGCGGAAGAAGTGATGATTTTAGTTACGGGGCATAATAAAGCTCTGGCATTACAAGCCTGTGTGGAAGGGGCAGTAAATCACCTTTGGACAATCAGCTGCTTGCAGTTACACCGCCGTGGTATTGTGGTGTGTGATGAACCAGCAACGCAAGAATTGAAAGTCAAAACAGTTAAATATTTCAAAGAGTTAGAGAAAAATGTAGCACGTTAGTGCGTTATTACAAGCGGTTATTTTTGCAAAAAAATTTGTAAAAACGACCGCTTGCTACAATCTAAAGGAACAAAATATGAACCATTATGCCTTAACAAATTGTGTGATTTACACAGGCGAAGAGGTGTTGTATCAACACGCATTAGTGGTAAAAGACGACAAAATCGAATCTATCATTCTTGAAGAAAATTTACCGCAAACCCTCGAAAAAGTGGATTTGAACGGGGCGAATTTATCGGCAGGTTTTATTGACTTGCAACTCAACGGCTGTGGTGGGGTAATGTTTAATGAAGAAATCACTACCCGCACGTTGGAAATTATGCAAGAAACCAACTTGCGTTCAGGCACAACCAGCTATTTACCAACGTTCATTACCTCGCCTGATGAGGGGATGAAAGAGGCGGTGGTAGTTATGCGTGAATACCTCGCTAAGCATAAAAACCAAGCCTTAGGGCTACATTTTGAAGGACCTTATTTAAGCGTGGAGAAAAAAGGCGTTCACCGCCCGGAATTTATCCGTGAAATCAGCCCGGAAATGTTAGATTTCTTATGTGCCAATGGCGATGTGATTACCAAAGTAACGATTGCTGCTGAAAACCCAACGGCTGATCATATCAAGCGTTTTAATGATGCAGGAATAATTGTTTCTATTGGGCATTCCAATGCAACTTATGTCAAAACCAAACAGCGTATTGCTGAAGGGGCTGGTTTTGCTACCCACTTACACAATGCGATGTCGCCGGTGAGTAACGGACGTGAAGGTGGTGTAGTCGGTGCGGTGTTAGACAGCGATATTTACGCCGGAATTATCTGCGATGGCTTACACGTGGAATGGGGTAATATCCGCATTGCGAAAAAAGCCAAAGGCGATAAATTAGTTATCGTAAGTGATGCAGTCGCTGCTGCCGGTAGCGATATTGAATCCTTTATCTTTGTTGGCAAGAAAGTAACGGTAAAAGACGGCAAATGCTATGATGAATTTGGGGCGTTAGGTGGTGCGGCGATCACAATGATCGAATCAATCCGCAACGTCGTACTACATTGCGATATTAGCCTGAATGAGGCGATCCGAATGAGTACGCTCTATCCTGCAAGAGCAATAGGTGCGGACGATACGCTCGGCTCGCTAGCGGAAGGCAAAATTGCTAACTTAGCGATTTTCGACAACCAATTTAATGTTAAAGCCACAGCAGTAAACGGGCAGCTTAAATGGCATTCGTAAAGAAAACGAGAGAATGAAAGGCTACACAAGGTGTAGCCTTTTTGTTTAGGTATTGTTGAGGTATTATGCAAAAAAGCATTTAAATGCTAATGGTTTTCAACTAAACTGTCGCCAGTTTATTTTATCGTTTAAGGAAAAAACGTGTTTAGCGTTGAAAATGCCACTTTTGATATCCCCCACAAGCGTTTGTTGCACCCGATTTCACTGACTTTTGAGCAAGGCAAAGTCTATGGCTTAATCGGACATAACGGCTCGGGGAAATCCACTTTAATTAAATTGTTGGCAAAACAAAATCCCTATTCTTCAGGCAAAATTAGTTTTAATCACAAAGAGATTACCGAATGGTCAAGCCGAGAATTTGCCAAACAGGTTGCCTATTTGCCGCAGAATTTACCGCAAGCCACTAACCTCACTGCCCGTGAACTGATTGCAATGGGGCGATATGCGTGGAATGGTTTGTTTGGGCGTAATGCCAAAGAAGATAATGCAGCGATTGATCGGGCTTTATCGCTCACTCACACTGAAAAATTTGCCGATCAGCTGGTGGACGTACTTTCCGGCGGTGAACGTTCTCGTATTTGGTTGGCAATGTTGCTGGCTCAGCAAAGCCAATTCTTACTGCTGGATGAACCCCTTGCGGCTCTTGATATTGCTCACCAAGTAGAAGTGATGCAACTTGTGCAAAAACTCGCCCACGAGTTGAATTTGGGGATTATTATTGTGATCCACGACATCAATCTCGCCTCTCGTTATTGCGATCATCTCGTTGCTCTACACAGCGGAAAGCTCCTCGCTCAAGGCAATGCTCACGAGATCGTCAATCAAACCAAACTCAAAGAAATTTATAATATTGAGCTGAACGTGATTAAGCACCCTCAACTTGACAGACCGGTGAGTTTTTATTGATGAAACGAATAATCAACACATTACAAGCGGTCATTTTTTCTCTCTTTTTTGTAAATTCACTCTTTGCCGGCGAACCGCAAAAAGGTATTGCGACTTTGGATTGGACGGTGGCTGAAACTTTAATTGCTCTCGGCGAAAAGCCTGTGGCTGTGGGCGATGTGGAAAGTTATCAAAAATGGGTGAAAGAGCCGGCATTACCGGATTCGGTGAAGGATTTAGGTATCCGCTTACAACCTAACCCAGAGCAATTATTGATACTTTCTCACAGCCTTGAGGCTCAGCCGCTGCACTTTATCAATAGCGGATTTTATGCCTCAGTAACGCCATTGTTAGCCCAATTTTCGCCACAGATTGATATTGTTGATTTCTACCGTGAGGGCGATGCGTGGCGGAATATTCTCACCGCTTCGGAAAAGGTAGCGGAGCTAATTGGCAAGCCACAGGCTTTTCATCAACTTTATCAAGGCTATTTGCAAAAAATTGAGCAAATTCGACCGCTTGTTCAGCCTTACACAGACCGCCCGATTCTCTTAGTTCAGTTTATCGACACTCGCCATTTGCGAATTTACGCAAAAAACAGCCCCTTTGGGGCAGTGCTTTCGCAATTAGGATTTGAAAATGCGTGGAGCGGCTCGCAAAATCACTGGGGCTTTGAAGTGATTGACGTTACCCAACTCACTAAATTGCCACTAAACAGCCGATTTGTGGTGGTTAAACCCTATCCTGCAAATATTGCCTCAGCCTTGAAATACAACATTATTTGGCAAAAGTTGGCGATGGCGAAAGATCCACTCATTCTGCCTGAAGTTTGGACTTTTGGCGGTATTCCATCCGCCCAACGTTTTGCGGAAACCTTGGCGAATGGGTTATTAAACGGAGGTGAACCTTGGTAAATAGAAGATTGGTAGGGGCAACTGGCAATTTGCTCATACTAGCGGTCATTTTTTGGGGATTATTTACCATTTTACTGAAAGCCCAATTGCCTAGTGATATCAGCTTTTGGGCGTTATTTCAGCCTACCGAAAATGTAGAATTGCTATTGGTGCAAAGCTACACCTTGCCACGTATCACAATGGCATTGCTTGCCGGTGGGATTCTCGGTTTTGCTAGCCTTTTATTGCAACAAGTGTTGGCGAATCCGCTCGCCTCAGATAATACGCTCGGTATCAGCAGCGGTTCACAATTCGCTTTATTTCTCACCGCTATTTTCGCCCCTAAATGGCTGGAACACGGCTCAAGTTTGGTCGCTGTATTGGGGGCTGGCTTAAGTTTGATTTTAGTGTTAAGCCTTGCACTGCGGAAAACGATGTCCTCACTTCTGCTGATTTTGGCAGGCTTGGTGGTGAATCTCTATTTCGGCTCGTTTGCGGCTATGATGTTGCTCTTTTACCCTGAAGAAGCTCGAGGGCTAGCACAATGGGGTGCGGGTTCGTTGGTACAAGAGAGCTGGCGGGATAGCTTGTGGCTGATGGCTCAAGCTCTTCCTGCGTTGTTGATTGTGGCAATGCTGATTCGCCCTTTAACGATTTTATCTTTGAACGACAGCAATGCACAAAGTCTTGGTGTGCCGGTCGGGAAGTTGCGGCTGATTGGCGTATTAATTGCTGCATTTTTGATTGCGGCGGTGGTGTCTGCGGTCGGAATGTTAGGGTTTGTCGGCTTGGCGGCAGCCACGATGGTTCGTCAATTTGGCATCAGAACCTTAAAAGGGCAGTTAATCGGAGCTTTTGTGCTAGGGGCATTACTGCTTTCGGTAACGGATTTATGCCTACAACTGTTAGCCTATTTTAAAGGTATCAGCTTACCTACTGGGGCGGTAACGGCGTTGCTTGGTACGCCATTATTGCTTTGGTTGATGTTCCGAGCCTTGCCACACACAGGGCGAGTGCAAGAGCAACATTTGCAAAATTTACGCAAAATATCACCGCTTGCAATTGGCTTAATTATAGCTGGTTTTGTGTTCTCCCTATTATTTGCCCTTTTTATCGGCAGAGGTACCTTTGGAATTGAAGTGCTTGAACTAAACAGCGAATGGGGTAGGGGATTATTGGAGATTCGTTATCCACGAGTGATGGTGGCATTAGCTGTGGGCATTTTGCTCGCGGTAGCCGGCGTGATTTTGCAACGTTTAACTCTTAACCCAATGGCTAGTCCGGAATTGCTTGGTGTTTCGTCCGGCACCTCAATGGGGATTTTGGCGGTGCTGTTTTTATTCTCCGCTCAACAGACGGAATATTTTTGGATTGCCGGCGTATTAGGGGCGTTTATCACTTTACTTGTGCTTGCGATCATCAATCAAAAAAACGGAATGTTGCCGGAAAAAGTTTTACTCACTGGGATCAGCCTTTCCGCCTTATTTGACACTTTACAACGCATAGCGATTGCCAGCGGTGATCCGAGAGCGAATCAGCTCATCTCGTGGACATCCGGCTCAACTCAAACCGCTAATGCAGAATTTGCCTTGCCGTTTTTGTTGGTTAGCTTTGCCTTACTAGGGGTTAGCTTGCTTTTCAGTCGTTGGTTGGAATTATTGGCATTACAAGCCCCAATGGCACAAGCCTTAGGGCTTAACCTCAAGCAAACCCGTTGGATTTTAATTTTATTCAGTGCCTTATTAACCGCATTGGCAACACTGGTGATTGGTCCGCTAAGTTTTATCGGCTTGCTTGTGCCACAAATGGCTCGTTTTTTAGGCGTTACAAAAGCACATTCTCAATTATTCATCTCTGCCATTTTAGGTGGAATGGTTATGGTGTTGGCTGATTGGGTCGGCAGACAAATTCTTTTCCCTTACGAAGTCCCCGCAGGCTTGGTTGCTACGCTTATCGGCGGAACCTATTTCTTATTAATGATGAGAAAAGTATAAACATAAAATACTAAATGAGATTGTTTTTCATTTACTTGTGAAGTGTTCATCACTATAATGCCACAGCTTTACATAAATTAATCATTACCTAAGGAAGTTGGAATGAAAAAGACATTTATTTATACCGCAATTACACAATCAGTACTGATTGCAATAGCACAGAGTGCTATTGCAAATGAACAAGTTGCTCAACTTGATGAAGTGTCAGTGGTTGCCGGCTCAATGTATAAAATGGGCGAAGTGCCCTTCCATCAGGCGAAATCTGCGGTGGCAATTACCAAAGAAGCATTAGACAAAGAAGGGGTGACTAAATTAGATGAATTAGGTCGCTACCAGGCAGGTTTTACTAATCAAGTGTATGGTAATGACACTAATACAGATTGGTTTAAGGTTCGTGGTACGGATGTTACACGAGCAATTGACGGTAAAGTGATGGTTGAAAATGGTTTCTTTACCCCTCGCTCAAATGTTTTTGGTTTAGAAGCGATTGAAGTAACTAAAGGTGCAGATGCTTTAGCATTTGGTGGTTCAAATTCAGGTGGATTAATTAACTATGTAAGTAAACGTCCTCACCAAGATCAAGTTGGAAAAGGTGAAGTTAGAACAGAATTTGGTAATTATAATACTCACGGTATCGGGATCGATTATACCGGTGCATTTAATACTGAAAATACCGCTCGTTATCGTATTGTTGGTCAATATCGTACAGCAGATGGTGAGTGGGATGGCACAGATAATAAAACGTATTATATTGCGCCAAGTTTTGAGTTTGATTTAAGCGATAAAACACGTTTTACGATTTTAACGAGTTATCAGCGTGATAATGGTACTCCATCATCACAATTTATTCCTTTAGAGGGATCATTAGTTCCGACAACCCGAGGTTATATCAGCCGTTCAACCAACCTTGGCGATAAAGTAAATGATACAGAGACTAATCGACAATATAGTATTGGTTATGAGTTAGTACATAGTTTCGGTAATGGATTTAAAGTAGATAGTAGCTATCGTTTCAACTATGTTGATAACTATCATCGTGGTAGCTATTATGCTTTTGGTGGGACTTCAGCTCCTTTCCAATACAATAGAGGCTTTACTCTAAATGATGGTATTGCTCGTTCTCATAATGCAGATAATCGTGTGACTTATGATTTTAAAAATGAGAGCTTAAAAAATACGGTAGTAGTAGGTACAGATTATCGTTACCAAACCGTTAATGGAAAGTATGGTTATGGCTCTGTAAGTGGCACAACGTATTTATTTAGTCCTACAGCGGGTTATCAAGATCAATCTACTATTCCTGATTATCAATATAAAGCTCGCCAGTTAGGTTTTTATTTGCAGGATAATTTAACTATTGCAGATACAATTGCTCTAAGCGGTGGTGTCCGTCACGACCGAGTGCGTCAAAGTGCATTAGGAACAAAAGAAGCAAAAGAAAATCATACATCTTATGCAGGCTCTGTAATGTATTTAAGCTCAATTGGTGTTAATCCATACTATGCTTATAATGAAGCATTTAAAGTGCCTGATGGGTTAAGTGGGAATAATGAACTTTATAAACCAAGCATCACAAAACAGCACGAATTGGGTATCAAATATTTACCTATGTGGCTAGATGGTACTATTTCTATTGCTTATTTCAGTGCGACAGATAAGGGGGCATTAGTTGCCGCTCCGGGTGGTTCTCTACAGTCAGATAAAACTGAGCGTAGTGGAGTTGAGTTACAAGTTGATGCAAATTTGACTGAGAATTTATCAACAACTTTAGCCTATACCTATCAACGTTCTGAAACAAAAGCGGCAGGCTCAAGTTCTCAAACTCGTAACCCAATGTTGCCACAAAATAGTTTCTCAGCATTATTTGCTTATAAATTCAATGGTTCTATATTAAACGGATTAACTCTTGGTGTAGGTGTTCGCCATATTGGTACCACAGTTTACGGTAATTATAAGTTACCATCTGCGACTATTGCTGATTTAATGGCAAGCTATCAATTTAATAATAATTGGCTTGCTCAATTAAATGTACAAAATGTAGGCGATCGTAAATATATTGCAAGTTGCAATTGGTATTGTTATTACGGAGCGGGTCGTCATATAAATGCCTCAATGAGCTACAAATTCTAATCGCAAAATCATATAATATCGGCAGATTTTGCGTCTGCCTTTATTTTTTACTAGGGAGTATTCAATGCAATTTAAAGATTTTTTAGCCACTTTTCCGGCTATCGACCATCTTGCTGGCTTAAATGTGCTGAACGAGCAAGGTGAACTTATCCACAACATTCCGGCAATTGAAGGGAAATTAGGTTCTCTGAAACTTTACAACGCACTATTTGCAAAATTTAACGGAAAATTGACCGCTTGTGCTGCTCAACAAGGTTTAGAGTGGTTTGCAGAACACGTGGAAGATGCTAAAAATAACCCCGGCAAGCACCCCAATATTGATTTGCTATTTAAAGTGGTGAATGAAGATTTAACTTTAACCTTAGAGCCGATTGCTAAGTAGTCTTAATCTATAAAACAAAACCCACTTTAGTGATTAAAGTGGGTTTCTTATTTAACTGATTGAAAAGTTAGAGTTTTGCAGAAAGCATTGCTTCTAATTTTTCTTGGTCGATAGCAAATTTACGAATCCCTTCCGCTAATTTTTCAACCGCCATTGGGTCTTGGTTATGTTCCCAATAGAATTCCGCTTCAGTCATCGGTGCAGGACGAGCTTTCACTTCACCTGTGTATTCTAATTTACGTACTAAAGTTTCATTGCTTTCTTGTAATGCTTTTAATAATGGTGGTGCGATGGTTAAACGGTCGCAACCTGCTAATTCAACAATTTCACCTACATTACGGAAACTTGCACCCATTACCACCGTTTTGTAACCATATTGTTTGTAGTAGTTGTAAATGTTGGTTACAGAAATCACACCAGGATCTTCCGCCGGAGCATATTCTTTACCCTCATTTGCTTTATACCAGTCTAAAATACGACCTACGAATGGCGAAATTAAGTAAACACCTGCCTCCGCACAAGCACGAGCTTGAGCTTGAGAGAATAATAATGTTAAGTTACAGTTGATGCCTTCTTTTTCTAACACTTCTGCCGCACGGATACCCTGCCAAGTAGAAGCAATTTTAATTAAGATGCGATCATTGCTAATACCTGCCGCATTATATAAAGCGATTAACTTACGTGCTTTTGCAATGGTTTTTTCTGTATCGTAAGAAAAACGAGCATCAAC
>NZ_JBXGGI010000137.1:0-13357 GCF_056854775.1 Mannheimia sp. | reverse complement strand
AAAGCAAGAGCTAAAAGATAAAGCTGATGCAGCAAAAGTGGAAGCGGAACGCTTGAAGAAACAAGCTGAAAAAGCAAAAGAAAAAGCAGAAAGTCTGGCAAAAGAGGCTGAAAAAGCAAAAACAGAAGCGGAACGTTTAGCACAAGAAAAAGCAGAAAAGGCGAAAGCTGAAGCAGAACGTTTGGCGAAAGAAGCAGAAAAAGCAAAAATGGAAGCGGAACGTTTAGCTAAGGAAAAAGCAGAGAAAGAGAAATCAGAAGAGCAAAAAATTATTGATGCCAAAGGTGGAGTTGATAATAAACAGATTGGGTTAAGTGAAATTCCTGTTATTAAGGAAGATGGGGGTAAAAAAGAGACTTACGGTAGTCTCTATAATCAGAAATATTCTGTTGTGAAAGCTCAAATAGTTAAAACAGGAGATGATTTAAGCAATGTTAATTCAATTGTTGAAGTAAAAGGCTTAAATACAGAAAAATTACCTTCTGAAGGCAAAGCTACTTATAATGGAAAAGCCTTTGATGCTCACGGGGATGAAGGTATTTATGCAGGTAACTTAACTTATGAAGTTAATTTTTCTGAGCGTACAGGTTCAGGTCAAATAATTAATACATTGGATGGTACTATTGACTTGGATAAAGGTAACATAGATAAAGGTTTGATTTCTTCCACTGCACATCATCGTAAGGGAGAGCATACTCAAAGCGGTAGATATGAAGTTCAATTTTTTGGACCTAATGCAGAAGAAATTGGTGGTAAAGTAGATATCAAAGACGATGAAAGAACACATAGTTTTGGTATTAGTGGAACTAAAGCCAACTAAAATTTATTAATACTATTTAATAATTCTTCTTTACTCACAAATGCCGTTTACGTTTAAATTAAACGGCATTTCTTTCTAGATTATGAATAAAAAATTACTGCTATTACTCCTTTTCTCACCATTGGTGAAAGCGGAAACAATTGTTGAATTTGACCAAGATCAGAAAGAGTTTAATCACGACAGACAAGCGGTTGAATTTGAACAAAAAATTGTAAAAAACACGCAAAAATCGACCGCTTACTTGCCTGATGAACAAGTAACAGAAAGTGTAGAACAACAAATTAACCAAGCGATCTTAACGCAAAATTGGGAAAAGCTTGAAATATTACTGACAGCGTATTCAATGCAACAGCAAGCAGATCCGCTTCTACTGGATTATGCTTCAGCGGCGTTAGCGTATGCTAAAAAAGATCATCGCTCGGCAATTTTTTACTATCAACAATTGCTTAAAAAACAACCTTCTTTTATTTATCCTCGATTTGATTTAGCCCTAATTCTAAAAGAAGATTTCCGCTACCGAGAGGCTCAGAAAGAATTTGAGCAACTGAAAACAACTGCTCCACATAATTTACACGCGACCATAAATAATGCATTGGAGCAAATGGCGGAAGATGAACAGTGGAAGCCTGATTTCTATCTGCAATATACGCAAACCAATAATGTGAATAATGCAGCATCTTCGCCGATCGTGAACATAAATGGGCGAATTTTTCATAAAACTGAGGAAAGTTTGCCTCAGTCCGCTAAAGGATTTAGATATGGCGTTGGGCTAAGCAAAATGCAAGTGGCAATCACTTTATTGGAGCAGATTTGGCTTATAACGGTGTGTATTATTGGAATAATCAGGATTACAGCGAGCAAGCGTTATCAATTACACCGAGCTATAGCTATAGAAAAGCTACTTACCGTATAGGTTTATCACCATTTATTGAACAAAATTGGCTAGGGAGTTCACGCGACAATTATCAATTTGGTGGCAGAGTTAATGTAATGAAACTCTTTGAGCGAGGGATGGTGTCCGGTTCATTCAGTCATACACAGAAACGCTATTTTGATACTGCCACCGCTGAGTATTATAACAGTTATCGCAATCAAGTAACGGTTGGAACACAATGGCAAGCGGTCAAAAATTGGCGATTTTTTGCAAATGTAATGGCAAACCGTGAAATTGCACGCGAAAAAGCTCAATCTTCTAATAAATGGTTGGCAACTATTGGGGTAATTCACCAAACGCAACGCTGGTCAAGCTCTGCAAGTGTGGGCTATGGCAAACGCTATTTTGCGGATAAACACTATTTATTTGACTACAAACGACAAGATAAAGAATACCAGGCGAATGTTGCAGTTTGGAATCAAAACTGGCATTGGAACGGTATTGTGCCGAAGTTAAATTTCCGCTACCAAAAAATAGACAGCAATATTGCAGATTTTTACTCTCGCAGTAATAAAGAAGTGTTTTTAACGGTAGAGAAGGTGTTTTAACTATAAGAAAAGAAGGGCAAATAATGATTTGCCCTTATAAAATGTTAATGTATTGATTAAGCGATATATTTCTTATAATTCAACTGCAACCATTGCAACCCGATAACTGCAATCACATTATCAATTTTACCTTCCTCAACCCATTGATAAGCCTGCTCACGGCTGACAACGTGGACTAAAATATCCTCATTTTCTTCTTCTAATAAACCGTGAACTTCGCCTGATTTGACTTTACTGCTATCAATCAAGCCAAGAAATAAATGTAAACGCTCAAGCTGTCCGCCGGGGCTGTCCCATACGCTAAGGGCGTGTTGTACTTCGCTTACTTCTAAGCCTGCTTCTTCTTTTGCTTCTCGAATAGCGACTTCAGCAGGTTCTTCATTGCTTTTATCAACCATACCAGCGACTAATTCTAATAACCAAGGTGATTTTTTCTGGGAAGAGTCATAAGCCCCAATACGCACTTGTTCAACCAACACTACATTATCCAGTTTGGGATCATAAGCAATAAGTGCGGCAGCTTCGCCTTTAATAAGTAATTCACGCACCACATCGCCGCTCATTTCACCGGAAAAGAGCTTGTGGCGGAAAGTGATTTTTTGGAGTTCAAAATGCCCTTTGTAAACGGTCTCTTTGTTTACAATCTGCAAATCTTCATATTGATATTGATTCATTCTGCCCCCTAGCTTCTTTGTAAACGATCGCTATGTACAAGATACAACGCAATAATCATTACTAAAATGGAAAGTGAGAAAAGTAGCGTGTGCATTGCATTTGAGTGATCGACAATAATCAATCTCACCATTGCGGTAATGCCGATATACAGAAAATATCGCAACGGAAAATGGTAGTTCGATTTAAAATATTTCACAATTAAGGCGAGAAACTCAAAATAGAGAAAGAAAATCACAATATGTTCAACCACTTGGAATTTCTCGCTGTTACCCAGTAATAACTCATACAGAGAATAGGCTTCCGCAAAAAGGGAATAAGAGAGCAAAATGCCGGCAACAAGTAAAGAGGCATTCAGTACCCATTGAAAAATTTCTGACGCCATTTTGCCAAACGTGGAGTGGTGTTCTTCTAAAGATTTTTTAGGCATTCATTGTCCTTAATTAACATCATAAACAAGCGACTGGCATTCAACGGGCTGGAACAGCCCATTGTGCCAATGGTATAACAAAGGCTCAGATAATAGCATATTTTCCGGTTGCTGATAGAAGTAGCTTAAATAGAATGGCAATTCACTGACAAAATGCAATTTACCTTTCGGGCAATGAGCAGAAAAAATCCGTTTTTCAAGCGGAAGATGCCTTACTTCCGACAATTTCACAATCCCCACGCCTTGCGATTTTAAAATTGCCTCTCGCAAGCACCAGCTGAGATAAAAACGTTGCGAAAGGTTATTCAGCAACGGGCAATGTTCATCTAATAACATCGCTTGTTCCTCAACATTTGCATAGTGGCGAATAAGATCTGCATAACGCCTTTCTTTCTGTGGGTGTTCAATATCAATGCCTACTGCCAATTTTGCAAAAAAATGCGAAAAAATGACCGCTATCCAATCGCCCGAATGGCTGATATTAAAATCAATCTGCTCTGAATTGACAAAAGGTCTGCCGCTTTTAGTGTGTTGAATATGGTCTAACAACCTCAAATCCAAATCATATTTTTTAAAGAGTTCGGTAAGTAAAAAATGAGCCGCACGGCGGCTCTGCCATTTCTGAATTTGCTTTTTGTTTAAATTTTCAGGCATTGATGGAAAGTCAAAATCACTCGGCAAAACGGCTTGCCGATGAATAAAAGCAATTTCGATGTAGGGGATTGGATTTGCAAAATTTTCCATAAAAATGACCGCTTGTAGATTAGCGTTTAAATGCGAGCAACAGCACGCCTGCTGAAATCAGCCCAATGCCTGCCCACTCTTGCTCGCTTGGGCGTTCGCCAAGAAATATCACCGCAAAAAGAGTAACCAGCACAAGGCTGAATTTATCAACAGGTGCTACTTGAGAGGCATTTCCCATCTGGAGAGCTTTAAAATAAGCCAGCCAAGAAATACCTGTTGCGATGCCTGAGAGAATAAGAAATAACCAATTTTTACCGGTGATATGATGAACAGGCTGCCATTTGCCTGTATAGGTAAGAAAGGCAATTAACGCAATGATGATAACAATGGTACGAATAAAAGTGGCAAAATCGGAATTCATATTTTGCAAACCCACTTTAGCGAAAATTGCCGTGAGGGCGGCAAAAACAGCAGAAATTGATGCCCAATAGAACCATTCATTGCTCATAACAAATTCCTAACATTTTTGATGAAATTATATTCAAACAGATTGCTGAAATGTAACATATCTCTAGTTTATCAAATTTTCTATTTGATCTTACGGAAATCTTTGGTAAAAGATAAATTGTATGGAAAATGTATAAATCAATGAATAGGAGAATTTAAGTGGGAAGATTACTTTTACTTTTAAAATCGGAAGCAGCTGGGGGAATTTTGTTGCTGATTTTTGCGTTTGCGGCAATCATCTTAGCTAACTCATCGCTCAGTGATACTTATTTTGACTTCTTACAAACCAATGTTAGTTTTCAGTTTGGTACTTTTGCTTTAACCAAGCCATTATTGTTATGGATCAATGATGGATTAATGGCAATTTTCTTCACGTTGGTCGGTTTAGAAGTGAAAAGAGAGCTATTTGAAGGCTCATTGTCAAGTTTAAGAAACGCAATATTTCCTGCGGTAGCGGCAATTGGTGGAATGGTTGTGCCGGCGTTGGTTTTCTGGTTCATTAATAAAGATTATCCACAATATCACTCAGGCTGGGCGATTCCAATGGCAACTGATATTGCTTTTGCTGTCGGTATTGTGGCATTACTCGGTGCACGTGTACCTTTAGCTCTAAAAGTCTTTTTATTGGCATTAGCCATTATTGATGACTTAGGGGCAATTATTGTTATTGCTTTGTTCTATTCACAAGAAATCAGTGTGCAAGCCTTAACCATTGCAGGTATTGCAATTATAGGGCTGATTTTGCTTAATCGTTTCAAAGTGAGTTCACTGTGTGCCTATTTAGTGGTTGGCTTAGTGTTATGGACATCGGTCTTGAAATCAGGGGTTCACGCTACGTTAGCCGGGGTAATTATCGGTTTCTGCGTACCGCTGAAAGGTAAAAATGGCGAACGCCCGGCAGAGGAGTTAGAACATATTCTAATGCCTTGGTGCTCATTTATGATTTTACCTTTCTTCGCCTTTGCGAATGCAGGCGTTTCATTAGCCGGAATGGGTATGGAGCAACTCACTTCACCATTACCATTAGGTATTGCGTTAGGTTTGATTATCGGTAAAACCGTTGGCGTGTTCGGCTTTAGTTACTTAGCGGTATTATTCCGTTTAGCAAGTTTGCCGCAGGGTGTGAATTTCAAACAAATTTTCGCTATTGCGATGCTATGTGGTATTGGTTTTACAATGTCAATGTTCATTGCCAGCCTTGCCTTTGATGTAAGCGAAGCGGGGGAAGTTACTACTGCATTAGCTCGTTTGGGAATCTTATTAGGCTCGGCGGTGTCGGCGATTTTAGGTTATGTGTTATTAAGAATGTTTACATCTTCAGCATTGAGTAGATAGCTAGGTAACACCGATAAATAATACAAAAGTAAAGTTTATTGTAAATTTTGGCGAATATGCTGTTGATTTTACGCTTTAGGAAGGGAAATTTGTAAAGTTATTAAAATTTCTTGAGATTATAAAGTGAAAAAGTTAGGCGTATAGTACAAAATTTAGTATAATGAAAAAGAAAGTATTCTTATGAGATAAGCGGTTGTCAAAGCGTTTATTCGGAGTATTGTGCGGTTTTCGAATTATTTACAAAATAGCTTATTTCTTAAGTTAATAGAAATAAGCTATTTTTATGTCTTAAAGGGATTAAATTATGAATAAAATATTTAAGGTTATTTTTAACCGAACGACACAAAAAATGGAAGTTGTGTCTGAACTTGCTCGTTCACAAGGTAAGGCTACCTCTTCAACAGATGAGCGTGGTGGGAATCTGTTTTTAAATGCATTAAACAGAACATTGTTTACCGGTGGTATGGCAGTATTAGCGTTGTCTGCTGTTTCGGCAGAGGCGGCGATTCATATTGTCTCAACTACTCAAGGGGCAGGAGGAACGGGATATGTTACGACAGGAGAGAATCAAGGTATTTCAACAATATACACCAACCCATATAACTACTATAACCCGGGTAGTTTATCCGTTGAGAATGCTAGTACTGTAAATGCAACTAATAGACTTCTTTATGATAGCAGAACTTCAACCGGTATTGGCTTAGGTAAAGAGACGAAGGTTACAGGACCTAATAATGCTAGTAATGGTATTGCAATCGGCGACTATTCTCAGGCGACAGGTGGTTTATCTGTTGCGATTGGTGCATCTTCAATATCAAGCAGTATCGGTTCTGTTGCATTAGGTGTATCTTCACGTGCAGCCGGTTTTAACTCATTTGCGGCTCAGCGTCAGTCTGCCGCTATTGGTGATTATTCTGCGGCTATCGGTTCTTCATCTTGGGCAAATAGTACAGCAAGCTTTGCAATCGGTGCTTCTGCAACCGCATTGGGCGAGCGTTCTTTTGCGATCGGTTCAGGGACACCACAAACTAAAGATGAAACAAGTCCTAATGAAGCGAGACGTAGTATTTATGACGGTCAAAATAATACCTATTCATACGGTAATGATGCTTTCGCTATTGGTACTAAAGCTAAAACGAATGGTAATAATGCTTTTGCTATCGGTACTAATGCCAATGCAGGAGGGTTTAAAGACGAAGCTTCTCAGGTAACAGAGCTTGGGAAGCTAAGAGTTGCTGATACAGCTAAATCAGCTGAGAATGCATTTGCTTTAGGTACGAATACTAAAGCAAATTCAAAAGATTCTGTAGCATTTAGTACTAATGCTACCGCAACCGGTGAAGGTGCAGTGGCATTTGGTGTAGATTCTGTTGCTAATGGTAAAGGTGCGATTGCATTTGGTAATGTATCTAATACTACCGGTGCAAATGCAATCAGTATTGGTTGGAATGCAACTTCAACCGCAGAAAAAGTTATTGCAATTGGTGCAAATGCAGCAACCACTAAGAGTGGTGGTACAGCAATAGGTGAATCAGCTAAATCGGATGGTGAAAATGCATCAACCATTGGTTTTAATTCAAGTGTAAATAGTGCTAATGCGACAGCATTTGGTGCGAACTCAACAGTAACTGTAGCCGGTATCGGTGGTACAGCAATCGGTTTTAATACTAATGTGTCCGGTCAATATGGTACAGCGATTGCTTATAAGGCAAAAGCAGGTGGTGAGAATGCATTAGCTGTAGGTGTAAATACTAACGTAAGTGTAAATAATTCCGGTGCATTTGGTCATAATAATACAGTAACAGGGCAAGATACTTTTGTATTAGGTTCTAATGTAACTGTTGATACAGTAGGTTCTGTGATTTTAGGCTCAGCTTCTACTAAAGCAGCTGCAAAAGCCGTAGCAAATAAAGATATCAACGGTATTACTTATAATTTTTCTGGTTATGATGGTGTAGAAGCAGGTGATTATGTAAGCGTAGGCTCTGATGCGAACGAACGCCAAATTAAATTTGTTGCACCGGGTGAAATTTCTAATACTTCAACGGATGCTATCAACGGCTCACAATTATATGCCGTAGTTACTCAAGGTAGCTGGACAGCAAAAGTAAGTAGTTCAAATGCAGAAAGTAAAGTGAATTTTGGTGATGTGGTTGATTTTAAATCAAGTGATAAATCTGTAACTATCACTCCAACATTTGCTGAAAAAGAAAACTCGCTAGACTTTAAAGTTAATGTAGATGGCACAACCATTACTAGAGATGAGAATGGTAAGTTATCTGCTGTTGCTGCTAAAGTGGAGAAGGGGACTAATATTGACTCTGTAGTTTCTAAGAAAGATCCAGCAACAGGCATTACAACCTATACTATTAATGCTGATGGCACAACTGCAAGCCACGCTGACTCTTCTAAAGATTACTTAACAGTAACAGCCGGTGCAAAAGATAAGAACACCAATAAGACTAACTATGAAGTTAAGTTAACAGATAAGGCACTTCAAGACTTTAAGAAAGATGATGATACCAAAACAGGTGTGATTGCGGATCCTAAAGATAAAAATAATTATCTTACCATTACAGAATATACTACCGGGGTTGAGAAACGTGAACAAGATGATCGTACTTACACTGTTAAATTAAGTGATAAAGCAGTTCAAGACTTCACTAAAGATACCCACGTAACAAGTGGAACAGTAAATTATGATGAGCAAGGTAATGCAACTGCAACTTTGAACAAAAATGATGGTACAACCGCAGCGGTTACAGGTATTAAAAATAACTTCGTAACTTCTTCAGTAACAGATGCAGATGGTAAAAAAGCAACTTTAACTCGCAATGACGGTGGCAAAGTTGAGATTGACTTAAGCAAAACAGTTAAAACAGCTGTTGATGAAGCAACAGAAAAAGGCTTTGGCTTAAAAGCTCAAGATGGTAATACAGTTAAGAAGAACTTAGGTGAAGCTGTTGAAGTTGTAGGTGGTAATAATAACATCAACACAACTGTTGAAGGTGATAAAGTTAAAGTTAACTTAAATAACACTTTAAATTTAACTAATGGTGGTTCTGTAACTATTGGTGATACAAAAGTTGATGGCAATGGTTTAACTATCAACGGTGGTCCGAATGTTACTAAAAATGGCATTAACGCTGGAAGCAAAACCATCACTAATGTAGCTGATGGTGAAGTAAGTGCTACTTCTAAAGAAGCGGTTAATGGTTCACAATTACACGCAACTAACCAAAATGTTACGAATGTTTCAAATAGCGTAACGAAGTTAGATGAGTTTGTGAAAAAAGGCTTCAACATTACCGCAGATAAGGGTAAAGAAGATAATGTTCAATTAGGTGAGAAAATTACTTATACCTCTACTGATAAAAACATTATTACGACTGTTAGCGATAACCAAATTGATTTTGTTTTAAATTCAACCCTAAAAATTGGTGGTAAAGATGGTGCACCCGGTATTGGTTTAGATGGTGCTAACGGCACTATTGGTTTAACCGGTCCAAAAGGTGATAATGGTGAATCTGCAACCGCAAATATTACCGTTAAAAATGGTAAGCCTGGCGTTGATGGTAAAGATGGCGAGACGAAAACTCGTATCGTTTACGATGGCGAAGAAGTTGCAACTCTTAATGATGGCTTAAAATTCGGTGCAAATACAGGTGCAGTTCACAATGCGAAATTAAATACGCAAGTGAATGTAAAAGGTGCTGAAGCAAACCAAGATTGGTCTAAATTCGATCAAGGTCAAAACATTATGACGCAGATTAACGGTAATAACATTACTGTTGCATTAGCGAAAGATGTAAACTTAACCGAAACAGGCTCTTTAACCATTGGGGGAACAACCGTTAATAAAGATGGTGTTACGATTAACAATACTAAGATCACTAATGACGGTGATAATGTTAAAGTTGGTGATAAAAATGGTAATGCAGTAAAAATCACTAATGTGAAAGATGGTGAGTTAAGTAACACCTCTAAAGATGCAGTTAATGGTTCACAGCTTTATGCAACTAACCAAAACGTAACTAACTTAAGCAATAAAGTTGCCGAAGGCTTCAATATTGATGCTGATAAGCGTGGTGAAGGCTTAGATAAAGCTGATAATGTTCAGTTGGGTGAAACGGTTAAATACACCTCAACAGATAAAAACATTATTACTACTGTAACTAATAATACTATCGACTTTGGTTTAGCAAATGAAATCACCGTAGGTGAGAAAGGTGAACCTGGTGTTGCTGGTAAAGATGGCAAAGATGGTAAGGTTGGTGTTAAAGGTGCAGATGGTTCAGCAGTTGTCCTTAACGGTAAAGATGGATCAATCGGCTTAAATGGTAAAGACGGTAAAGATGGTTTAACGTTCCAAGGTAAAGATGGCTCTGAAGGTGTTGATGGCACTAACGGTAAAGATGGTAAAAACGGATTACCGGGCGAAAATGGTAAAACTCGTATTGTTTATCAACCAACAGATAAAAATGGTACACCAGTAGGCACGCCTGAAGAAGTTGCTACCTTGAATGACGGCTTAATTTTTACCGGTAACAATGAAAAACTAAACCGCCATAAACTAAACACGGTTGTTAAGGTTGTAGGTGAAGGTGTTGATAAAGCCGCTTCAGAAACATTCTCCTCAGCAAAAGGCAATATCAATGTTGTAGCAAATGAGACTGATGAGCTTCAAATCCGGTTAAATAAAGATCTAGATTTAACGGATAAAGGTTCTGTGAAGACCGGTAACACAACAGTGAATAACGATGGTGTAACTATTGCTAAGAAAGCAGATGCTGCTCCAACCAAGTCTGATGTTAAATTGACGCAAGATGGTTTAAGCAACGGTGGTAACCAAATCACTAATGTTGATAGCGGCTTAAAAGGCAAGGATGGTCAAGTTGTTAAACTCACGGATGCTACAGGCGATGTACTTAACAATGCGGTTAATGTAGGTGATTTGAAAAATACTGTTACTGAAGTAACAACAAATGCATTTGGTCTGAAAGACGAGAACGGCAAAGAGTTTAAACAAAACTTAGGCACAACAGCTCAGATCATCGGTGATAGCAACATTAAGACAGATGTTGTTGAAAAAGATGGTGAGAAAGCATTAAAAGTTAGCCTTGCGAATAACATTACTGTTGGTAAAGATGGTGAGCCGGGTAAAGTTGGTGTTGCAGGTAAAGACGGCAAAGACGGCGTTTCAATTAATGGAGACGACGGCAAAGATGGAAAACCAGGTGAAGCATCAGTTGTAGTTGGTCGTAACGGTAAAGACGGCGATAACGGTATTGATGGTAAAGTTGGCGTAAACGGTAAAGATGGCTCAGCAGTTGTTCTTAACGGTAAAGATGGATCAATCGTCTTAAATGGTAAAGACGGTAAAGATGGCTTAACCATTAAAGGTATAGAAGGTAAACCGGGTCTTGTTGGTAAAGATGGCTTACCAGGTAAAGATGGTGTTACTCGTATCCAATATCAGCCAACTAACCCGGATGGCTCACCAAAAGGCGAACCTGAGCAAGTTGCTACCTTAAATGATGGTTTACACTTCACAGGTAATAATTCAGATACATTAAACAGCCACAAGTTAAATACAATAGTAAATATTGTGGGTGAAGGTGTAGAGAAAGGTGCATCTGAAACATTTGTATCAGCAGCAGGTAACATTAATGTTAAAGCTGATGGTAAAGACAAATTAGAAATTCAACTTGCTAAAGATTTAAAAGATCTAAATAGTGCAACCTTTGGACCAAAAGATGGTGCAGATGCAGAGCCAACGACTGTAGTGGGTAGAGATGGTATTACTATCACTCCGGCGAAAGGTGAAAATGGTGAAGCGAAAGATCCGGTTAAGCTAACACAAAAAGGCTTAGATAACGGTAACAACCAGATTGTTAATGTGAAGAGTGGTATTGATGGTTTAGCAGGTAAAGATGGTATTAACGGTAAAGACGGTAAGCCAATCACGTCTGTAAATGATCTGACTAAAGAGCAACTAGAAAAGGTTGGTACAAACGGTGCAAACATCAATGATGTTGTAAATGCAAGCAATGATATTATTGAGAAGGGCTTTAGCATTGCAGCAGATAGTGGTGAAACCGATCACGTTAAACTTGGCGAAACTGTAACTTATACTTCAAAAGATAAGAATATTATTACTACTGCGATCGGTGAAAATAAAATCGATTTTGCTTTAGCAAATACTCTATCAGTTGGTAAAGATGGTGAGCCAGGTAAACCAGGTGAAGCAGGTACAATCGGTGTTAAAGGTCAAGACGGCAAAGACGGTGTTTCAATTAAAGGTGATGATGGTAAAGATGGCGTACCAGGTGAAGCATCAGTTGTAGTTGGTCGTAACGGTAAAGACGGCGATAAAGGTATTGATGGTAAAGTTGGCGTAAACGGTAAAGATGGTTCATCTGTTGTATTAAACGGTAAAGACGGTTCTATCGGCTTAACTGGTCCGAAAGGTGCTGACGGCAAACCAGGTGCAAGTACCAATATTGCGGTTAAAGACGGTGCACAAGGCGTTGATGGCAACAAAGGTGAAAATGGCTTACCGGGTAAAAATGGTGAAACTCGTATCGTTTACAAAAATGGTGAGAAAGAAGAGCAAGTTGCTAACTTAAATGATGGCTTAATCTTCACTGGTAATAATGCGGATACACTAAATCGCCATAAACTCAATACGTTAGTGAAAGTACAAGGTGAGGGTGTTTCTAAAGAACAATCGAAAGACTTCAAGTCTGCGGCAGGCAATATCAATGTTGTCGCGAAAGAGGGCGATAAGCTTGAAATCCAACTTAACCGTGAGCTTAAAGATTTAACAAATGCGAAATTTGTTGAGTATAAACAAGGTGATGATGGTAAAGAGGTTGTTGATAACACTAAACCATCAACAAAAATTACCAACAAAGGTATCACTATTACACCGGCAAATGGTGAAAATGGTGCAGGTGCTAAACCAGTCGCATTAACAGATAAAGGCTTAGATAACGGCAACAACCAAATCGTTAATGTGAAGAGCGGTATTGATGGTGTTGATGGCGTAGGTAAAGATGGGCAACCAATTACCTCTGTAAATGACTTAACGAAAGAGCAGTTAGATAAAGTAGGTACTAATGCAGCGAACATTAATGATGTACGTAATGCAACCGATGATGTGATCAATACCGGCTTTAACATCGCAGCAGATAATGGTGCTGATGATAATGTTAAATTGGGCGAAACTGTTAAGTATACATCAGATGATAAGAACATTATTACTACTGTACGTAACAATGAAATTGACTTCAGCTTAGCTGATAATATTTCTGTTGGTGGTAAAGCAGGTAAAGATGGTACACCGGGTAAAGATGGTTCTATCGGTGTGAAAGGTGCGGATGGTAAGGATGGTGTAACCATCAAACCTGAAGCAATCGTATTCC
>NZ_JBXGGI010000136.1:0-13119 GCF_056854775.1 Mannheimia sp. | reverse complement strand
AGAACATTGGGAAATCATCTACTTAGTGCGAGAGTTTTACCAAGAATACAAAACCTCTCCTGCAATTAGAATGTTAGTCAAAGCAATGGCACAAAAATTTGGCGAAGAAAAAGGCAATAGCCGTTATTTACAACGTTTATTCCCCGACGGACTGGCAAAACAAGCCACAAAAATTGCAGGATTGCCGAAACCTGCGAAATGTTTATAAGAGGCTTATTATTTTATTTTTTCGATCTATATCGAAAAAATAGATTTTGCTATTTGCACAACTAAAATAAAAACCATAACCTCCTTATATTATTAAGGAGTACATTATGTGGAATTTATTTAAAACACCGATTGAAAAAGGTTCATTTGAATCTTGGGCAAAAATCAGTGATGATATCGCCAAAGTTGCAATTTTAGCAATTCCTGTTATTCTGTATGGAAACGATGCAACTTCTGCGAAAGTATTTAATATTACAATGCTGATCATATTTACCTATTTCTTTTTAAGTGGTGGGCGACTATTTAGAAGGCAATTAGAGGAGATGAAATAATGGAATTTGGCTACACTCTTGGTATTACACTATTTATTATGGGAGCTGTTTTTTACGCAGCAGCTTATTTCTTAACAAAATAATTGAAAGCGAGCAACAAGCTCGCTTTTGTTTTGCAGTCCCGTAATTTCCCCTTGAAATTTCCCTCATTTTTCTATAGAGTTTTCCAGTTATTTTCAAATTACATATAGGTCAAATAATGAGCCAATTAGATTTAATCAAATCTTCTATCAAATCTATTCCTGATTACCCTAAAGCAGGAATTATTTTCCGTGATATTACTTCACTTTTAGAAGTTCCAACCGCATTCCAAGCAACAGTTGATGCCATTGTGGCTGAATTTAAAGACAAAGGTATTACTAAAATTGTTGGTACAGAGTCTCGTGGTTTTATTTTCGGAGCTCCTGTTGCCTTAGCACTTGGCGTGCCTTTTGTGCTAGTTCGTAAGCCTAAAAAATTACCGCGTGAAGTAATTTCTCAATCTTATACTCTTGAATATGGTGAAGATACGTTAGAAATTCACAAAGATGCAATCAGTGCTAACGACAACGTATTGATGATCGATGACTTATTAGCAACCGGTGGCACTATTGACGCAACGGCAAAATTGATCCGCCGCTTAGGGGGAACTGTAGAACACGCAGCGTTTGTAATCTGGCTACCTGACTTAGGTGGTAAAGAACGCTTAGAACAAGAAGGAATTAAATCCTTCAGTTTAGTGAGTTTTGAAGGTCATTAATTACAAGCGGTTGTATCTTCTCAATTTTTTGCAACCAGTAGGAGCTAATTTCAATTAGCTCCTACAAAATGAATAAAGAACAAATATGAGTTATCAGGTTCTAGCCCGCAAATGGAGACCTCAACGCTTCTCTGAAGTGGTTGGGCAACAGCACGTTTTATCTGCTCTTGAAAACAGTTTAAGAGAAGATAGGCTTCATCACGCCTATCTGTTTTCAGGCACCCGAGGCGTAGGAAAAACCTCCATTGCTCGCCTTTTTGCAAAAGGGCTAAACTGCGAAAATGGCATTACTGCTGACCCTTGTGGAGAATGTGCCAACTGCAAGGCAATTGAAGAAGGGCATTTTATCGATCTGATTGAGATCGATGCAGCCTCTCGCACCAAAGTGGAAGATACCCGCGAGCTACTTGATAACGTACAATACAAACCCACCGTTGGGCGTTTTAAGGTTTATCTGATCGACGAAGTGCATATGCTCTCTCGCCACAGCTTCAATGCGTTACTTAAAACCCTTGAAGAACCGCCTGAGTACGTTAAATTCTTATTGGCGACTACCGATCCGCAAAAGCTGCCGATCACTATTCTTTCTCGCTGTATGCAATTCCATTTGCGTGCATTAGAACAATCGCAAATTGCTAAGCACCTAGAATTTATTCTCAACGCAGAAAGTATTCCTTATGAAACTATTGCTATTGAAAAACTAGCAAAAGCGGCACAGGGTAGTATTCGTGATTCACTCAGTCTCACTGATCAAGCTATCGCAATGAGTAACGCCAATATTACTCTTGATGCGGTAAGCCAAATGTTAGGGCTCATTGATGACAATCAGCCACTCGAATTAGTGCAAGCAATCGCCCAAGCTGATGGCGAAAAAGCAATGGCAATCATTGAACAAATTGCCTCTAAAGGGGTGGATTGGCAGCAATTGCTGAGTGATATTGCAGAAACATTGCACAAAATTGCGATGTTACAATTAGTCAAAACTACCGCCGCAGAAGAAACGCTCATTCATTTTCTAGCAAAACAGATGCCACCTGAAGATGTGCAGTTTTTCTATCAACTTATCCTTAACAGCAAAAAAGAGCTACCTTTTGCACCCGAGCAACGTGCCGGTGTGGAAATGGCGATACTGCGTGCATTAGCTTTCCACCCAAAACAGGCGGAAAGAATGGCAACTATGGTCATTCCAACGGTATCTGCCGTTCCGCAAACTAATGTGGTTACGAATACTCAACCGAAGCCACAAAATCAAATTGCTCAACTAAGAGAAACCCTAGAGAAAAATCAGCAAAAATCGGTAGTGGCTTCACAAACGACACAAGCACCAACTGTAGCTCCTGTAATGCCTAAAGAAGAAAATACCACTACGTTTTCTCCGGCAATGGCTGCACTTGAAGCCCGCAAAAAATTACAGCAACAGCAAGCTGATTTAACTCAAGCCGAAAAAAAAAAGCCTGAGTTAAAAACGCCTCAATTTATTGCAAAAAAATCGGAAAATTCGACCGCTTCATTACAAGAACGATTTATCCAATTTGCAGAAAATCAACAGCAAACGGCACATCAATCCGTTTCAAAAGTAGAAAACACGCCTAAAAGCATAGACGATGAAGATTACCGTTGGACTTGGCTCAACCCTGAATTAGAAAACCAAGCAGACAGTGCCAAACCGTCGGATATTAAGCAAGCTATTTTGCAAGAACGTACACCAGAACTAGTGGCAAAAACCATTGATTTATCTTGCCAACAAGATAAATGGTGTGAGATTGCTAATTCGCTTAATTTAGGCGGTTTTTCACGCCAAATTGCCTTAAACAGCTACTTAGATAAACACGCAGACAACCATCTTTCGTTGGTATTAAAGCCCAATATGGCACATTTAGATAATGTGGAATCTCGTAAAAATTTAGAAGTGGCATTGGCTGAAAAAGGCTATAGCTATGATTTATCTATCGGCGACAATGCCGATAAACAAACGCCGCTAGAAATTCGTCGAGCCATTTTCAAACAACTCACTGAAGCAGCAAAATCTGCTTTGCTGAACGATGAAAAATTAATGTTACTTCGCAACGCCTTCGATGCACAAATTGATGAATCGACCATTCGAGCGGTTGCACAGAGTGAGTAAATAGATGAAAGCATTAGAATTAATTGATCTTGTGAAAACCTACCCGACCGGTGTAAAAGCGGTAAAAGGGATCAACCTTGTGGTAGAGCAAGGGGATTTCTACGCTCTACTTGGGCATAACGGTGCAGGAAAATCCACCACTATTGGTATTATTAGCTCCCTTGTAAATAAAACAAGTGGTAGTGTAAAAGTGTTTGGCTACGATTTAGATACACAAAAAGTGGAATTAAAGCATCAAATCGGGCTTGTACCACAAGAATTTAATTTTAATCAGTTTGAAAAGGTCATTGATGTGCTGGTACAACAAGCCGGTTTTTACGGTATTCCACGCAAAGAGGCTCTTATTCGTGCCGAAAAATGGTTAAAACAGCTCGATTTATGGGAAAAACGCACACATCTTACTCGTGAGCTTTCCGGCGGAATGAAACGCCGTGTGATGATCGCCAGAGCCTTAATGCACAATCCCAAACTATTGATTTTAGACGAACCCACCGCAGGGGTGGATATTGAACTCCGCCGCTCATTATGGGATTTCTTACGGGATCTGAACAATCAAGGCACAACAATTATTCTAACTACCCACTATTTAGAAGAAGCTGAAATGTTATGCCGCCATATTGGCATTATTCAAAATGGTGAATTGATTGAAAACACCTCAATGAAAGCCTTGCTTGCGAAATTAGAAAGCGAGGTGTTTGTGTTGGATTTGCAAAATTCTATTCAAAATCAACCGCTTGTCATTCAAGATTATCCGCATAAATGGATCGATGAAAACACCCTTGAAGTCAATGTGAAACGTCAGCAAGGGCTAACAAATCTCTTTTCACAAATCGCGGCTCAAGGTGCGGAAGTATTAAGTATGCGAAATAAATCTAACCGCTTGGAAGAACTCTTTATTAATATGGCTCAATAAAATGAATTTTATCGGATTTTATACTTTAGCGTGCAAAGAGTGCCGTCGTATTCTGAGAATTTGGCGACAAACTCTTGTGCCGCCTGTAATTACCACTACCCTCTATTTCTTAATTTTTGGAAAATTAATCGGTGGACGCATTGGTGAGATGAATGGAGTGGGTTATATGGAATTTATTGCTCCCGGCTTGATTATGATGACGGCAATTACTGCCTCTTATGTGAATACCGCTTCGTCTTTCTTCTTAAGCAAATTTACCCGTGATTTTGAAGAATTACTGATTTCACCCCTTTCCACTCATAACATTATTTGGGGCTATTTATTAGGTAGTATTTTGCGAGCCGGCTTGGCAGCTCTTTTGGTAATGTTAGTTGCAATGATATTTGTGAGCTTTGATATTCATTCCTTTGCTATCATTGCTCTAACGCTATTTTTAACCATTGTTGCCTTTGCATTAGGCGGTTTGATTAATGCCGTTTTTGCGAAGTCCTTTGATGATGTAGGATTAATTCCTACCTTTGTGCTTACACCACTCACTTATTTAGGTGGTGTGTTTTATTCTATCTCGCTTCTGCCAGAGTTTTGGCAAACTGTGTCAAAATTTAACCCTATTGTGTATATGATCAACGGCTTAAGATATGGTTTTTTAGGTATTAGCGATGTAGCATTGATTTACACCTTTGGGGTGCTAATTTCGTTATGTGTAGGGCTATATATTGTAGCTTATTCGTTAATTCAGCGAGGAATTGGGCTACGTTCTTAGGTAATCAAGATGAAAATGTTAAATCAATTATCTATCAGCACTGTTTTTGCATTAACACTTAATATGGCATTTGCAGAAAATCTTACTGTTTTTGCTGCCGCGTCAATGAATAATGTGCTGCAAGAAATCGGGCAAGATTTTGAACAAAAATATCCGGAAGATAAGATCATATTTTCATTTGCATCTTCTTCTGCATTAGCCAAACAAATTGAGCAAGATGCTCCTGCCGATCTCTTTATTTCTGCCGACCAACAATGGCTGAATTATCTTGTAGAAAAACAACCAGCTAAAATTAAGCAGCGGATCAATCTCATTAAAAATGAACTGGTTTTAATTGCCCCAAACGAGAGCAAAATCCAAGCAGAAAGCATACAAGCGGTCGATTTTGCCAAAGAATTAACAAATAGTTATTTATCTGTGGGCGACCCATCCCACGTTCCTGCTGGAAGATATGCTCAAAAAGCCTTAACCTACTATAATTTATGGGAAACCGTTGAGCCCAAATTAGCTCGTGCAAAAAACGTACGAGATGCACTTTCTTTTGTTGAACGTGGTGAATCACCATTAGGGATTGTTTATTCCACCGATGCAAAAGTGTCTGATAAAGTCAAAGTGCTTGCCGTATTTCCACAGGAAAGCTATGGCGAAATTGTTTACCCTGCCGCAGTGGTGAGTGAAAAACAATCTGCCGTAAAATTTTTAGATTTTCTACAAACACCGGAAGCCAAAGCTCGATTTGAAGCGGCTGGATTTAAACCGATTGAGTGATGTTTGATTTTACCTCACAAGAACTAAATGCGATTGTTCTCAGCCTAAAAGTTGCCTTCATTGCGGTGGTACTTGCTTTACCACTTGCCGTGTGGGTGGCTTGGGTGCTTTCTCGTAAACAATTTTGGGGCAAAAGCATTTTAAACGGTATTGTTCATTTACCGTTGGTTTTACCGCCGGTAGTAATCGGCTATTTGCTGTTAATCTCTATGGCGAAACGTGGGGTAATCGGGCAATATTTGTGGGAATGGTTTCATTTTAGTTTCAGTTTTTCGTGGAAAGGTGCGGTACTTGCCTCAATGGTAATGGCATTTCCACTAATGGTTCGCTCTATCCGTTTGGCATTTGATTCGGTTGATCCCAAACTCGAACAAGCTGCACGCACATTAGGGGCAAGCCCGTTAAAAGTCTTTTTTACCTTAAATTTACCCCTTGCATTTTCAGGTATTATTGCCGGGAGTGTACTCGGTTTTGCTCGCTCATTAGGTGAGTTTGGGGCAACCATTACTTTTGTCTCCAACATTCCAAATCAAACCCAAACCATTCCGGCTGCCCTGTTTACTTTTATTGAAACGCCAAATGGCGAAATGGCTGCTGCCCGCTTATGTTTGGTAGCGATTGCGATTTCATTAATCGCCCTATTCTGTTCGGAATGGTTGGCTGAAAGGCAGAAACATTATGCTAAAACTTAACCTTATTCAGCAACTCGGCAATCTTGATTTGAATGTCAATTTAGAGATTCCTGCTCAAGGTATTACCGCTATTTTCGGGCGTTCGGGGGCGGGCAAATCCAGCCTAATTAATTTGATTGCCGGGCTTGCAACCGCACAATCTGGCTTTATTGAATTAAACGGACGCGTGCTGTTTGATAGTCAAAAAGGTATCAACCTACCGCCTGAAAAACGTAATATTGGCTATGTATTCCAAGAGCATCGCCTTTTCCCTCATTATTCGGTGGAAAAAAATCTGAAATATGGCTACAAGCGGTCAGATTCTGCCGATTTTTTGCAAATTGTTGAGCTTTTAGGCATTTCGCACCTATTAGATCGCTATCCTGAAAGTCTCTCCGGTGGGGAAAAACAACGGGTTGCCATTGGGCGTGCATTACTAAGTTCGCCCGATATTTTATTGATGGATGAGCCTTTATCTGCTCTTGACCTTCCACGCAAACAAGAGCTATTAGATTATTTAGATAAATTAGCTACTCAACTTAACATACCCATTCTCTATGTTAGCCATAGTTTAGAAGAAATCGTTCGCCTTGCTGATCAGCTCCTTTTGCTTAATAACGGCAAAGTGATGGCATTTGATAGCGTTGTTAATGTGTGGCATAGCCCAGCTTTTGCCGATTGGCAACCAAACAATCAACGCATTAGTTTACTTGAGTTACCGATAAAAGAGCAGCAACCAAGCTACAATATGCTTGGATTAGGGCTAAATGAGCAACGCCTTTGGATTCATCAACTTCCTCGTCATCAAATAGGCGAAAATTTGCGTGTTACCATTGCGAGTAAAGATGTTTCTATCAGCTTACAAAAACCAATGCAAAGTTCAATCCGCAATGTGTTAAAAGGTGATATACAGAAAATCGAAAACCATTTAGATCGGGTTGATGTGGCTGTTCTTGTCGAAAATCAAACTATTTGGAGTACGATAAGCCTGTGGTCTTTTGATGAGCTTTCGCTTAAAGAAGGGCAAGAGGTTTATCTTCAAGTCAAAAGCGTTTCTTTATAGACTTGCAAATTTCCTGTAAAATATGACCGCTTGTTAATTCAAAAAAGAGATATTATGCCAATTGTTAATCAATCTGCCCTTGTGCCTTACAGTGCTGAACAAATGTACCAGCTTGTAAATAATTATGAAAAATACCCTGAGTTTTTATCAGGCTGTGTGAATACAAAAACCTTAAGCACAGGGGAAAATGAATTAACTGCCGAGCTTCATATTCAAAAGCTGGGAATTAGTCAAACTTTCAGCACTCATAATAAAATGACTCCGCCGTATAAAATTGAGATGGCTTTAGTGGAAGGTCCTTTTCGCCATTTACACGGTTTTTGGACATTCACTCCGTTCGATGAACAGAGCTGTAAAATTTCACTTGAACTTAATTTTGAATTTTCAAGCCCGATTGTGGCATTAGTTTTCGGCAAGGTATTCAACGAACTTACGTTAAAAATGGTGAATGCGTTTAAACAACGTGCAAAAGAGGTCTATGGTGTCTGAACAACGTCAAACAGAGCAGGAAATACAAGAGATTAACGTAGAGGTGCTTTATGCCTATCCGGATAAATATTTCCTCAAAAAGCTACAAGTGCCGCAAACTACCACTATTCAAAATATTATTCTGCTCTCAGGTGTGTTAGAAAAATACACTGAAATCGACTTACGAGAAAATAAAGTCGGTATTTTCAGCCGTCCTGCAAAACTCAATGAAACGGTGGAAGATGGCGATAGAATCGAGATCTACCGCCCATTAATTGCTGATCCGAAAGAAATTAGACGCAAAAGAGCAGCTGAACAAGCTGAGAAGAAATAAAACCGTTATCAACTCCCCTTCCCCTCTTTTATCAAGAGGGGCAAGCTTTCAGCTTTATTTTAACTTCCCCTTCCTTCATTAAAACCTTATTATGAAAATCTTTCATAAATTTTATGTAAATTTTGCGTTTGATTAATTTTCTTTAAGTCCATATAGTTCAAGCTATAACAATAGCTTTACACATTATTTTTTGGAGAACCACTTATGGATATTCGTGATCAAATTGCTCACAATAAAATGACTTCATTTCAATGGTTAGTCGTTGGGCTAACAGTCTTACTTAACTTACTTGATGGCTTTGACTTAATGGCACTCGCCTTTACCGCTAAAAGTATCCGAGAAGAATTAAATTTAGATGGTGCAACTATCGGTACACTAATGAGTGCAGGTTTATTTGGTATGGCAATCGGTTCGTTATTCCTTTCACCGCTTGCAGATAAATTTGGTCGTCGCCCACTACTTTTAATCGGAACAGGCTTAGCTACATTGGGTATGCTACTCACCTATATCGCCTCTTCCGCTTTTGAGATTGGTTTATATCGTATCATCACAGGTTTAGGCGTTGCCTCTATTTTAACGGGTACAAACGTATTAGTCAGTGAATATGCCAGCCAAAAATGGCGTGGATTGGCAATTGCCATTTATGCTTCCGGCTTTGGTATTGGGGCGATGCTGGGGGGAATGTCCGCCGTATTGTTACAAGGTGAATATGGCTGGAGAGCGGTATTTTTAGTGGGTGCAATCTTAACCGGTGCAGTATTCCTTTTACTCTTTTTTGTTTTACCTGAATCCGTCGAATTTTTAATTTCTAAAAGACCTAAAAATGCCAAAGAGCGTTTAAACCAAATTGCGGTAAAATTAGGCTTAGGTGGGAATTGGGAATTACCGGAAGTTGAAGCGAAAGGTAAACAAAAGGTTGCTATCGCACGCCTTTTTGAACCTGAATATCGTCGCAATACTTTATTAATTTGGGTTGCCTTTATTGCAATTTCAGCCTCATTCTATTTCATCAGCTCGTGGACACCAGCCTTGTTAGAAGAAGCCGGAATGCCTAAAACCCAAAGCCAAACGGTTGGTATGGCAATTTCAGTGGGCGGAACAATCGGTTCATTAATTTTCGGTTTCTTAGTTAGCCGCTGGGCTGCAAAAAATATTTTACAGCTATTTAGTATTCTTGCTGCAAGTGCTGTCGTTGCTTTCGTGTTCTCAGGCACTTTAGGCTTAGCCATTGCCTTAGCAATTCTTGTTGGTGGATTAATTAATGGCTGCATTACAGGTTTATACACTATCAACCCAACGCTTTACGCACCGGATTTTCGCAGTACAGGTGTAGGCACAGCTATTGGTGTAGGTCGCTTAGGTTCAATTGTTTCACCAACACTTGCCGGTGTTTTATTAGATGCCGGCTGGAAAAAGAATGAACTCTATTTAGGAGCAGCAGCTGTATTATTGATTGCAGCTTGTACGGTACATTTTCTTAAACAGAAGAAGTAATAATTCTAATATTATAATCTAGTATAAAAAGGGCTGAATTGGATAACCAATTCAGCCCTTTAAATTATAGTTTTATAAGGTTGCTATATTAGCAACCTTATTTATTTCACAGATTACCAAGCGTAACCAACACCTACAGTACCAATGAAATCACCTTGAGTATCGGCACTACCTGAAAGTTTCAGTTTAACCTTACTATTATCAGATAAGCGTGAGTAACCTACAGCAACTGCGTTCTGACCTTTATAAGTACTCGCCGCTGCAGCAACCATTGATTTACCCGCTAAGTGGATTTCAGGTAAGCCTGCAATCGCTGCTGCACCTGCAATACCCGCACGAGACTCTCTCTGGTTACGGTTAATCTTGTTATTGATGTTATTAACTTCACCTTTCAACTGATTCACATTTACTGCATCTGTGCCTTTCACACCTGGTGCAACATTGGTAATACGCGTTGGAGCACCGTTGTTACCGGCAACATTCAGCTCATTTACACCATCTTGTGCTACTTTTGAGCTAAGCGTTGTGTTGCCTACTTTCACTGTATCAAATTCAGGGTTATTTGAAGTTGCCACTTCAACCACAGAGTCTTTACGCGAAACAACGATGTTTTTGCCACCTTTAATAGTCGCTTTACCATTGTTAGCTACGCGAGTTGATCCGGTGTTTTCTGCAACATTACCATCAACCGTTAAATCCCAGCCCGTGTTTTGGATAACATTGTATAACTGACTACCGTTTACTGCATCTTTGCTTGTGCTTGAGATTTCACCATCTGCTACATTGGTTACTTTCTTATCACCTGCATCTACGCCGGCTTTAGTTACACTTGGACCATTTTTAATGGTTAAACCATTGTTGTTTACCGTGGTATCACCTGTTGTTACAGAGCCATCTTCGGTTAAATCAATCACTTTCGCTAATTGAACTTCTAAGGTATCAGTTCCGTTCGCTTTCACGTTGATGTTACCTGCTGCAGACTTAAAGTTTTCCGATGCTGCTTTATCAACACCTTCGCCAACCACTTTTACTACTGTGTTTAGCTTATGACGGTTAAGCTCTTCATTGTTACCTGTGAAGATTAAACCATCGTTAAGTGTTGCAATTTGCTCCGGTTTACCTTTTGGTGTGCCATCCGGATTTGTTGGCTGGTAAACGATTCGAGTTTGACCGTCTTTACCCGGTAGACCGTTTTCACCGTCTGTACCATCAACACCTTGTGCACCGTCAGCTGCTTTGAAGGTTAAGCCGTCTTTGCCGTCTTTACCATTCAAACCGATAGAACCGTCTTTACCGTTTAATACAACAGCAGAGCCGTCTTTACCGTTTACACCAACAGAACCATCAACACCGTCTTTACCCGGTTTACCATCTTTACCTGGTTCAGCTTTTTCACCGAAAGTTACTTGATCTTTGGTTGCTAAAGAAACAACTGGGTTACCGTTTGCATCTTTAGTTTGAGTAACAGTAACATTCTTACCACCATCAATAGTTACGGTATCACCTGGATTAACTAGGTTGTTTTCACTAGTATTCTCACCGTTGTTAGAGCTGGTTAGGTTAAAGCCGGACTTGTTAATTGCATCAGCTACATTTTGTGCTGTTGCAACTTTATTACCTGCTTTATTTGCTGCATCTTGAGCTTCATTTGCAACATTTTGTGCATTTTCAACCGCTTGTTGTGCTGCATCTTTATCTGCTTGTGTAGCATTTGCAGGTAATTCTGCTAATGCTTTCTTCGCATCTTCAAGTGCTTTATTTGCATCTTCAAGTGTTTGGTTAGCATTGGTTACAGGACCAGTTACAGAACCATCTGTGTTATTGGTGATATCACCATTATCAACATTGAAAGTAACATTTGTTAAGGTTTCTGCGATATTTTCAACAACAGCTGTTGTACCTTTACCATCAACAAAACTTACTGTGTCATTGTTATTCACAACATCTTTTGGCTTGCCGTTCTCTGCAATATTCCAAGAACCTGCACCTGCATCTCCTTTCGGACCTTGTGGACCTTCAGCCCCACCTTTACCGTCTTTACCGTCTTTCACTGTTGCAGTCGTTGTTGTTCCGTCTGTGTTTGTGATCGTTACGGTTGCTTCTGTTTTCGGTGTAACTTTATCTGCCGGTACTTCTTTACCATCTTTCGTTACGTAAACCGGTTTACCGTCTTCACCTACTTTCGGCTGACCGTCTGCACCTTTTGCAGGCTCTACCGGATTGCCGTCTGTATCAACGTAAACTGTTTTTTCCGTAACTTCTGCTGTTGGAGACTTACCATCTTTCACCGTTGCAGTTGTGGTAGATCCATCCGGGTTTTTCACAGTTACTGTATGTGTGCCGTCGCCGTTGTCTTTTACTTCAGCTGTTGGAGATTTACCGTCTTCACCTTTATCACCCTTATCACCTTTCGCACCGTCTTTAACAGTAGCAGTTGTGGTAGAACCATCCGGGTTTTTCACGGTTACTGTATGTGTACCGTCGCCGTTGTCTTTCACTTCAGCTGTTGGAGACTTACCATCTTTCACTGTCGCAGTTGTGGTAGATCCATCCGGGTTTTTCACAGTTACTGTGTGTGTGCCGTCGCCGTTGTCTTTCACTTCAGCCGTTGGAGACTTACCGTCTTCACCTTTATCACCCTTATCACCTTTCGCACCGTCTTTAACAGTAGCAGTTGTAGTTGAACCATCCGGGTTTGTTACAGTTACAGTGTGTGTACCATTGCCATTGTCTTTTACTTCAGCTGTTGGAGACTTACCGTCTTTAACAGTCGTAGTTGTGGTTGAACCATCCGAGTTTGTTACAGTTACAGTGTGTGTACCATTACCGTTGTCTTTCACTTCCGCTGTTGGTGATTTACCGTCTTTCACTGTCGCAGTTGTGGTAGAACCATCCGGGTTTTTCACAGTTACTGTGTGTGTGCCGTCGCCGTTGTCTTTCACTTCAGCCGTTGGAGACTTACCGTCTTTCACCGTTGCAGTTGTGGTAGAACCATCCGGGTTTTTCACGGTTACTGTATGTGTGCCGTCGCCGTTGTCTTTCACTTCAGCCGTTGGAGACTTACCATCTTTCACTGTCGCAGTTGTGGTAGATCCATCCGGGTTTTTCACAGTTACTGTGTGTGTACCGTCGCCGTTGTCTTTCACTTCAGCCGTTGGAGACTTACCGTCTTCACCTTTATCACCCTTATCACCTTTCGCACCGTCTTTAACAGTAGCAGTTGTGGTAGAACCATCCGGGTT
>NZ_JBXGGI010000135.1:0-17323 GCF_056854775.1 Mannheimia sp. | reverse complement strand
TTGAAGATTTAATCGCTCAAGAAGATGTGGTGGTAGCACTTACTCACGCAGGCTATGTGAAATATCAGCCGTTATCCGACTACGAAGCTCAACGCCGTGGCGGTAAAGGTAAGTCTGCAACCAAAATGAAAGAAGATGACTTTATCGAAAAATTATTGGTGGCGAATACTCACGATACGATTCTCTGTTTCTCAAGCCGTGGTCGTTTATATCAATTAAAAGTGTACCAATTACCACAAGCCAGCCGTGGGGCAAGAGGTACGCCGATTGTGAATATTCTACCGCTTGTGAAAGAAGAAAACGAACGTATTACCGCGATTCTGCCGATTCCAAACGGCGAGTTCTCCGCAGATAAATTTATCTTTATGGCAACTGCAAGCGGTGTGGTGAAAAAAGTTTCGCTAGATGCGTTTAGTAACGTGAGATCAAGCGGTCTAATTGCGTTAAAACTTCGCGAAGGCGATGAATTAATCGGCGTGGACATCACAGACGGCGAGAGCGAAATTATGCTCTTCTCCGCACAAGGCAGAGTCGTTCGTTTTGCGGAAAAAGCGGTGCGAGCAATGGGGCGTACCGCAACAGGGGTGCGTGGTATCAAACTATCCACCACTGAAATTTCAAGTGAAGAGATTGAAGAGGCAGAAATCGTTGAAATTGAAAATGAGGAAACAGAAGATACTTCAAGCGTGAGCCTAGACACCGACCGTGTGGTTTCCCTTGTCATTCCTCGCACCGAAGGCGATATTCTCACCGTAACCCAAAACGGCTATGGTAAACGTACTGTCATTGGCGAATATCCGGTGAAGTCTCGTGCAACGAAAGGGGTAGTTTCAATCAAAGTGAACGAACGCAACGGTAAAGTGGTTGCGGCAGTTCAGGTGTTCGATACCGACCAAATTATGCTGATTACCGATGCCGGCACGCTTGTTCGCACAAGGGTGGCGGAAGTGAGCTTGGTCGGACGCAACACCCAAGGCGTTCGCATTATCCGCACCGCAGAAGATGAACACGTTGTGAGTTTAGAACGAGTGTGCGAGCCTGAAGAAGATGATGAAAACATCGAAACGGTTGAAAATGCAGATATTGTAGAAACTTCAACAGAAGAATAATCTTAACAAAACAAGCGGTCGTTTTTTCAGAGAATTTTGCAAACAATCAATCTGCAAAAATTTGGGGAAATTCGACCGCTTGCTATTTTCAACACCTATTTTTGCGATCTGCATCGAAAAATCCAGTTTTACTTTCCCTACCTTCTTTGAAATTTAGTACAGTATCAGAGGTTTTACTTTAAAATGGTACTAAATTATGGTATTAATTCATCTAAAGTGAAAATCTCACAAAACATTACGTCAAATTTATACATAGCCTATTTCAGCCAATATTAAGTGGAGAGATATTGAAGCTCTATTTCTTGAGTTAGGGGCTGAGATTGAAGAGCGAGAAGGTAGCCGAATTGCGGTTGTGTTATTTGAGCAAGTCCGAGTTTTTCATAGACCTCACTCAAATCCCGATACCGATAAAGGTGCGGTAGCAAGTATCAAAAAATGGTTATCTGAAAACGGAGTGATTCCTTATGCGTAATATTATGGAAATTAATGGCTATAAAGCTGTGATTGCATACGATCCTGAAACCGAATTATTTAGAGGCGAATTTATTGGCTTAAATGGTGGAGCGGATTTCTATGCAGATAATGTTGCCCAACTTAAGAAAGAAGGCGAAATCAGCCTAAACGTTTTTCTCGAAATGTGTGAAAAGAAAAATATTGAGCCATTTAAACAGTATTCTGGCAAGTTTAACATTCGCCTATCGCCAGAACTACATAAAGCAGCTGTTATGGCAGCAACAGCAGAAAATTTAAGTTTGAATGAATGGATTAGCCAAACATTAGCAAAAAGCGTGTGAAGCTATTGGAAATGCAAGCGGTTGTTTTTTCATAAAATTTTGCAAGTTGCAAAAAATCTGAGAAAACAACCGCTTGTTTTGCTATTTTTTCAACATCTCCTCCAGCTCATTTAAATCGCACAAAATTTCTTGTTCTAACGTTTTAAGAGACTGCAAAATTTCCGCTGGCGGAGTGTATTGCACTTGTTCATATATTACTTCTTGGTAACGGTTGATAGATAAATCATATTTATTGGCGGTAATTTCTGCTTTATCTACCACAAAACCTGCTTGGGTTTTATCACCGAATATTGCGTTTATTTCATCTTCGCCGGCGTTGTTATTGAGTAACGCTTTGAAGGTTTTCCAAGAGCTGAGAGCTTTGGGTAAATCATTTTCTGCAACAGGCGAGCGTTTATCATCTAATGAATAGCCATCAGCGGTAACGTTGTAGAACCATACTTTATTGCTTGAACCCCCTTTGCTAAATAACAAAATAGCAGTAGAAACGCCCGCATAAGGTTTGAATACACCACTTGGCAAGCTGACAACCCCTTCTAATTGATTGTTTTCTAATAGATGTTTGCGTAATTGCTGATGAGCGTTACTTGAGCCAAACAATACACCATCCGGCACAATCACTGCTGCTCGTCCACCTACTTTTAAGATATTGAGAATATGTGCAGTAAAGAGTAATTCTGTTTTCTTGGTTTTAACCATTGAAGCTACTTTCGGGTTAATGTTGCTTTCATCTAAACTGCCTTTGAATGGCGGATTTGCCAAAATAACATCGAAAAAGTTTTCCGCTTGTGCAGGATATCGGTCAAGAATGCTTTTATTGAGGCTATCTTGATAAAGAATATTGGCTCCTGAAACACCGTGTAACAACATATTCATACTTGAAACACGTAACATTGTGCTGTCAAAATCAAAGCCCCAAAACATTTTTTCGTTAATGTGAGAGCGATATTCTTCAAGTAAATCGCCTGAATAAATCATATTGCCATCGTCATCGGTAAATTTACCGAATTCGCTGGAGTGTGTGCGGTTTAGATATTCCATTGTACGAGCTAAAAAACCAGCCGTACCACAGGCAGGGTCGCAGACTGTTTCTGTTGGTTGAGGTTCGGTCATTTCCACCATTAAATCAATAATATGGCGAGGTGTACGGAACTGCCCGTTAATACCGGCGGTGGTTAATTTTGAAAGCAAATATTCATAAATATCGCCTTTTACATCACTTAAATTAAGTGGCAGAGCCTCAATTAGTTCAATTGCAGAGGTGAGTACACTCTCATTTTGAATGGCGAGATCGGCATTTTTCATATAATCGCTTAACCGCCCGAAATTGCCTTTATTACCGATTTCTGCAAAATAAGGGTACACATTTTGTTTTAAATGCACTGCAAGTTCTTGCCCTGATAAATGGCGGAAATTACTCCAACGCAATTTTTGCCCTTCAGGTGTTTGTGGGTAAATCGGCTCAAATTTTGCTCCTCGTGTAGCCGCTTTTTCGGCAAGGCTTTCTTGCATATCAAGCATACGAGCGAAAATAAGGTAAGAAATTTGCTCAATAACTGTAAGTGGATTAGTAATACCACCTGTCCAAAATTTTTCCCACAATGTATCAATTTGATGGCGAATATTGCCTGTTAGCATAATGTATCCTTTTGTAAAAAATTGGCGGAAAATGACCGCTTGTTATAAGTATGTATGGCAGAGTTAATTATTCCACTTTTGCAAAATATTGCTGACTTAAGGAGTTGAAAAGTTCGTCAGTTTTTGAACTTTCTATTTTGTTTTTTAAATCTGAGATTTTTCTTTTTATGTTTAAAAAAGTATTTTGCTTTTCTAATGGTGGAATAATAACTTTAAATTCTTGTAGCTGTTTTGCTGTTAATTGGGGAACAGCAGCACCTTGTCCTAAATTTTTTAATTTATAATTTACCGTTGAAAATGTTAATAAAGAATGTAAGAAATCATTGCTAATCTTAGTTTTATTCGTTCTAATAATCATCATTTGAGCATTTATAAAGGCTCGTTCATATTTACTATTAAAAATACAACAAGATGCTAGAGTTCCTCTTAATGTAATAAGTATATCGCCATTATTTACTTTCCCTCTACTAAGGCTATTGAATTTACCTTCTGATATGTAATTTAATGTTACTTCACTATAAGTATCAGAATTGATATTTTTAGTACTTAAAAAAGGGATCCCGCTTGGTAATAAATCTTTACCACTAGGATAATTTGAAGATCTATCACCATTTTCAAACTCAGTGAAGTTTTTTAATTCTTCAGTTTTCCACCCTTTCGGATTAACCACAGGATCGCCAAACATTTCCAAAAATAGCGATCTTAAAAACTCATCAGCAAGCTCAATCGCTTTTTTCCGCTTTTGGCGAATTTGGTCGGCTTTATCGAGTATTTGGGCGATTTTAGTTTGAGTTGGGAGATCGGGGAGTGGAATTTCCCAATTATATATATGGTTTTTAGAGACTTGTTTAAATGTTGAGCCTGTACCTTGTGATGCTAATTGTTCCTTATTAGAAGATATAAAATGCCATAAGTAATTTTGATCTAATTTAGATTTATCTGCTCGTAAGCCAGCAACACCTCGACCTAAACAATATTTTTTATCGCTCCAATTTACATCTCCAATAGTGGCACGAATACATAAAATAATATCGTTGATCTTACTAATTTTTGTTGGCTTTGATGTATGTTTTTTAGCATTAGGATAATAATCACCAAAATCACCTGCTCCAGCAATTAATGGTAATCCTTCATTATTTTCATTATATGAATTTCCATCTGGAGCTTGTCCCATATCTATATTACAACAATTTCCTAACTTTTCTTGTTTCATCTCATATCTCTAACTTGCAAAATTTTCTAAAAATTCAACCGCTTGTTCTCTCTCAAAGAGAGTGTAATATCCGATTATGAATCTTTAATAATAAAGGGTTTAATCACTTCAATTAGCATATCGGCTTGGTTTGTGGTGTCGAATACGCCATCAATGCCTAAACTATCTATGCTGGTAAATGGAGCTTGGTAGAGGCTTTCCAGCTCTTTAATGCCGCCGTGTGTGGCAATAAAATTTTTCAGCAGATTTAAAAAACGTACCTGTTTGCTGGAGAGCGTTCCATTTTGATGAATAAATTGTTCAAAATGTTTTTCTAAATAATCGGTGTCTAAGCCGACCATTGCCCGCAAACGGTATTGTAATTCATCAGCCGTTTGCCCGAAAAAGGAGGTTAAGATATTTTGGCTAATATCCGGGCAGTTGGTTAAAATCAGCGAGCTAAGTTCTGCCATTTCTTCTTGAGTTACCCCTTCGCCATTGCGGATTTTTTGTAACACAGGGCTTTGCGTTAAGTGAGCTTTAAATACCTCTTTTATGCGATTGCGATAAATTGAAAGTTCTTGCTCGCCAATGTAAGGTGCAATTCGCCCTTCAAGTGCGGTGTCTTGGGTGGCGGTGGTTAATGTGCCGAATGGATAACCTCCGCCTGTTCCCTCAAAGTATTTCATTAAATCTCGCAATTGTTGGCGAATTTGCTCGAGCTTCATCACATCAATCTGTTGCCAAAATTCAGCACCTCTAACTTGTTCAATAAAAGTTTGTTTCGCTCTCACTACTTGTAAATTCACAGGTAAGCGGTTAATTTTTTGTAAAATTTCGCTACGGTTATTTTCAAAACTACTGTTATTTAACATCAGGTTAGTTTGTGCTTGAACAATGAGTTTATCAAAGGCTGCAGCTTCTTTGTCTTGTAGCGTACGAAAACCCATTAATGGGGCAATCTCCCCAATAAGTAGTTGTTGCGTTTGGGCATCAGCTTTTTGGAGTAATTGACTCTGTTGGAGTAAATGCACGGTGCGTAAATTTTTCTTTACCGAAACACTGTTTTCAGGCAAGTCGGCAATGTCTTTTTGGATAAGCTCAACCATTAAATCAAAGGCGTTGAAATTGCTTTGTTTTAATGCAGTTTGGTAGCATTTCACTCGCTCTTCAAAGAGTAGCTGTAATAATGATTTGCTCGTAATATCTTCCGGTTCTTGGTAGTCTTCTGCAAAATAGCGAAAATTACCGTAGTGGTCAAAAATATAAAATTGTGTTTTGTGCTTGCCTTCGCCAAATAAATTCGGGCGTAGGCGTGTGCCTCGTCCAATCATTTGCCAGAATTTTACTTGCGATTTTACCGGTCGAGCAAATACCAAATTAACCACTTCTGGAATATCAATGCCCGTATCTAGCATATCAACGGAAATGGCAATGCGGAAAGCATTATCAGGCTGTTTAAATTCATCGAGTAGCATATCTACTTTGGCAATATTGGTATGAATAACTTTGCACACTCTGTTGCCGTAGTTTGGGTACATTTCACAAAATAGCTTTTCTAAATGTTCAGCGTGGTCTTGGCGTTGAGCAAAAATAATCGATTTGCCAACTAGTGTGCCGGTTTCATCTTTAATTCCATTATTGATGAGGTTACTTAAAATTTCTTTGTCCGTTGAAATACTGAAAATTTTTCGCCCAATATCTTTGCCTTCAATAGTCGTATTTTGTGCAATCTCTTCACCTAAATCTTCTTCTAGTTGGCGTTTTTGTTCTTCGCTTAAATCGTTATAGTGAATGCCTTCACGCAAAAATTCGGTAGTTAAGTCTAATGCTCGGTAAGGCACTAAATGCCCATCGTTTACGGCTTCTTCAAAACCATAGGCATAAGTTGGGTCGGTGCTTTCACAGCCAAACATTTGGAAGGTGTTACGGCTGATGTATCTTACTGGCGTTGCGGTTAAACCAAGTTGTAGAGAGTCGAAATAATCGAATAAATCACGGTATTTGTTGTAAATACTGCGGTGTGATTCGTCTGCAATAATTAAGTCAAAAAAGCCAACATCAAACTGCTCAAAACGACGTATCATCGCTGGGTAGGTAGAAATATAAATTCGGCTGTCTTTAGGGACTTCGTTTGTTTCGCCAATGACACAACGAGATTCCGAGCCTAAGAAATCTTTGAAGGCATTATCCGCTTGTTTGCGTAGCTCTCGGCGGTCGCATAAAAATAGCACTCGTTTTGCCCAATTTTTAACAAGAAGTAATTTAGTTAAAGCAATTGCCACTCGTGTTTTGCCTGTGCCTGTTGCTTGAATGATTAAGGCTTTTCGGCGTTGTTCGGAAAATGCACTCGCAACGCTCTTTATTGCTTCAATTTGATAGGTTCGTCCTGCAATGCTGAGATCAGGATTATCATTTTCTAAATTGTTATCACGGTAAGTACGTTGATAAATCAAATATTCAAGGCTAGATTTACTGTATAGCCCAAAAATTTGACGAGGTGAATTGTATTGTTTGTCGTCCCAAATGTAGGTTTCATAACCGTTTGTGTAGAAAATAACAGGACGTTGAAAGCCAGCTTTTTCAAAAGCATTAGCATATTGACGAGCTTGTTCTCGCCCAAGCATCGCATTTTTGGCAGTGCGTTTCGCTTCTACCACGGCAAGTGGCTGTCCATTATCGCCCCATAGCACATAGTCGGCATAACCTTTTGTGCCGTCAGACATTATCAACTCTACTTCCAGCCCAATTTCTTCGGGATTATGTAAATTCCAATGAGCTTGAGCTAGCATTGCATCAATAACTAAACGGCGAGTTTCTGCTTCATTCCATTGTAAACTTTGAGCAGTTTGCTCACTTCGTGCTTGAATATTGGCAAGTTCTACATCGTTTAGCTGTTTTTGATGAGAAAGTGTTTGTCGGAGTTGCTCAAGCTCATTTTGTAATGCTTCATAATCTGCTTGGCGTATTTTTTGAATAATATCTGGGTCATTAATGGCTTGGTAAGCGGGTAGATTTTCTAATTTTTTTGCAAGATAGCGAATCGCCATATATTTTGCGATGTTATGTGCGGTTTTTAAGCAAGTTTCTGCCGTTTGGCAATTATTCACTACTTTGCCGTGAGCGGCTGGATTACCGTGAATACGCAAGCTATCAAGCATTAAAAATAGGCGTTTATCAATGTGGTTTTTAAATACATTATCGTTTAGTAGCTCGTAAAAGTTAGCCTTTGGGAGAGAGGGCAGATGATCTTGGCGGTAAATTTCTCGCACAGTTTCTTCCGCAAAACTGCGTAAACGAACCAGTGTACTTCCTGCATCAGAAAATAATACATTTTCAGCACACGCCGCTAAGTCGGCAAGCAGCTCAAAATCAGGGCGTAAGAACTCAAAATTGACAGATTTTAACGACATAATCACTATCCTATTTTTATTATTGGTGAAAGTATAAATTTAGAAAGCAGTGAATGCAATTTATATCAAATTTCTGCTTGGAATCTGTTAAAATCAACTTCATTTTTTCTAGCTGAGAAGATTATGGCACTACTTAATTTATCCAACGCCTATTTAGGTTTTGGCGATCATCCTTTATTAGATCACACCGAATTACACATTGAACCAAACGAACGGGTTTGTTTGGTAGGAAGAAACGGGGCGGGCAAATCGACTTTAATGAAAGTGCTTGCCGGCGAAGTGCAACTTGATGACGGCAAGTTGATTTTTGAAAAAGATATTGTGGTTACCCGTTTAGAGCAAGACCCACCACGCCATATTCAAGATACGGTATTTGATTATGTTGCAGAAGGAATCGCCCATTTAAGCGAACTTTTAAAGCAATATCACCACATTTCGCAACAAATGCTGACAGATTATAGCGATGAACTGTTGGCGAAGTTATCCCATATTCAAGCTCAATTAGAACACAACAACGGCTGGCAGTTTGAAAATCGGATTCAAGACACCTTGAAATTATTGGAGCTTGATCCTGAAAAACGCTTGTGCGAACTCTCGGGCGGCTGGGTTCGCCGTGCGGCACTTGCTCGTGCGTTGGTGGCAGATCCGGATATTTTATTATTAGACGAGCCAACCAACCATTTGGACGTGGAGGCAATCACTTGGCTTGAAGATTTATTGCTCGATTTTAAAGGGGCGATTATTTTTATTTCCCACGACCGTTCCTTTATTCGCAAAATGGCAACTCGTATTGTGGATTTAGACCGCGGTAAGTTGGTCTCTTACCCGAGCAATTACGATAAATATTTGGAAGAAAAAGCCGAAGATCTGCGTGTAGAAGCATTGCAAAATGAACTGTTTGATAAAAAACTGGCTCAAGAGGAAGTGTGGATTCGTCAAGGCATTAAGGCTCGCCGCACTCGTAACGAAGGGCGTGTGCGTGCGTTGAAAGCCTTACGGGAAGAGCGCCGCAATCGCCGAGAGGTACAAGGCACGGCAAAAATTCAGCTCGACCAAACTGCACGCTCGGGCAAAATTGTATTTGAACTTGAAAATGCCAGCTATGAAATTGAGGGCAAGAACTTACTGCAAAACTTCACTGCAACCATTCAACGTGGCGATAAAATTGCGTTGGTTGGCCCGAATGGTTGTGGTAAAACAACGTTCATCAAATTACTGTTAGGCGAATTGCAGCCCACTTCAGGCACAATCCGTTGTGGTACAAAATTGGAAGTTGCCTATTTTGACCAATACCGTGCTGAATTAGATTTAGAAAAAACGGTGATGGATAACGTCGCGGACGGTAAGCAAGATGTGGAAGTAAACGGGGTAAAACGCCACGTTTTAGGCTATTTGCAAGATTTCTTGTTCCCGCCGAAAAGAGCGATGACCCCGGTGAAAGCCTTGTCGGGTGGAGAGCGTAACCGTTTGTTATTGGCAAAATTGTTGCTGAAACCGAATAACTTGTTGATTCTGGACGAACCAACCAATGATTTGGATGTAGAAACCTTAGAGCTATTAGAAGAGATGTTAGCTGATTATCAAGGTACATTGTTGGTCGTCAGCCACGACCGTCAATTTATTGATAACACGGTGGAGGAGTGCTATTTCTTTGAAGGCAACGGTGTGCTGAATAAATACATCGGCGGCTATTTTGATGCCAAACAGCAGCAAGATAATTATCACGCCACTCGTGCTAATAATCTGCAAAATTCTACTAAAAAAGAACCGCTTGTAGAAGAGCCTAAGCAAGAGAAACCCAAAACTGAGGCGAAAAAGGTCAAACTTTCCTATAAAGACCAACGTGAGCTGGAAGAATTACCGGCAAAAATGGAAGCCTTAGAAGCTGAAATCGAGGCTTTACAGAGTGAGGTAAACAGTGCGGATTTCTTTGCAAAAGATCAGACTTACACCAACGAGAAATTACAACAGCTAGCGGATACCGAAGCCGCATTAGAAAAAGCGTTTGAACGTTGGGAAGAGTTAGAAAATATCAAAAACGGCAATATTTAACGGTAGGGGCGAATCATTATTCTCCCCAATAAATTATAGAAAAGCAAAATGACAGAAAGACTAGACAACTACGAACAACGTTTTGGCGGTATTGGCCGCATTTACACACCGGAAGGGCTGGAAAAGCTCCGCCGTTCGCATATTTGTGTGATTGGCATTGGCGGAGTGGGTTCTTGGGCTGTAGAGGCGTTGGCTCGTTCAGGTATTGGTAAGATTACAATGATTGATATGGATGATATTTGTGTAACGAATATTAACCGCCAAATTCACGCAATGAGTGGCACAGTGGCTCAGTTGAAAACTGAGGCGATGAAAGCTCGCATTGAAGGAATCAATCCTGAATGTGTGGTGGAGATTATTGATGATTTTATCACGCCTGAAAATATCCCTGACTATCTCAATCGTGGCTACGATTATGTGATTGATGCGATTGATTCGGTCAGAACCAAAGCAGCGTTGATTGCTTACTGTAAGCGTAACAAAATCAAATTAATTACCACTGGCGGGGCAGGCGGGCAGACTGACCCAACCCAAATTCAAATTACCGATTTAAGCAAAACGGTGCAAGACCCACTAGCTGCAAGGGTTCGCACCTTGTTGCGTAAAGAGTATGGCTTTAGCAACAAGAGCAAATTTGGCGTGGATTGCGTTTCATCCACCCAACAATTAATTTTCCCGAAAATGGGCGAGGGTTGTGAAGTATCCGCCACGATGAACTGTGCTAATGGCTTTGGGGCAGTTACAATGGTTACTGCAACATTCGGTTTTTTTGCGGTAAGTCGTGTTATTGATAAACTATTGAAGTAACAAGCGGTCACAAAAAGCGGAGCTTTTTGAACGTTGGCTAGCCAAGGGCGGCGAAGCCGTGAACAATCCTTACAAGGATTGTGAATAAAAAAGAGTAACTTTTTGCAAATGACTTAAGGTTACCCACATTTATGGAATTTCTTACAAATAGCAAGGAGAAAAAATGGCAGTACACAGAATTAACCCTAAAGGCAGTATGGAGCAACTTTCTCATTTGGAAATGCAGCTATTAGCTAAAAATACACGGGGCAATTTATATCAAATTTATCGTAACTGCTCATTAGCGGTGCTGAATTCAGGCGTGCATACTGATGATAGCCGTGCCTTGTTAAATCAATATCCTGATTTTGAAATTCGATTATTAACCCGAGAGAAAGGGGTATCGCTAGAGTTGCACAACCCACCGCCGACAGCCTTTGTTGATGGTAAGATGATTTTAAATATTCAGTATCATCTTTTTGCAGTGTTAAGAGACATTATTTTTGTTAATGCTTTAAAAAAGGCAATTCCACCGCTTGAAAATACATCAGTAGAAACGCTAACCACAAATATTGTGTTTTCGATTTTGCGTAATGCAAAAGCGATAGAGATGAACACTGACCCGAATTTAGTGGTTTGCTGGGGTGGTCATTCTATTAATGACATTGAATACCAATATTGCCGAGCGGTAGGTCAAGAGTTTGGTTTACGTGAGCTGAATATTGTAACAGGTTGCGGTGCGGGTGTAATGGAAGCACCGATGAAAGGTGTTACCATCGGGCACGCCAATCAGCGTTATAAAAACGGGCGTTTTATTGGGATTACTGAGCCGTCGATTATTGCCTCTGAACCACCAAATCCGATTGTCAATGAATTAGTGATTATGCCTGATATTGAAAAACGCTTGGAAGCATTTGTTCGTTTAGGGCACGCTATTGTGGTTTTTCCGGGCGGACCGGGCACATTGGAAGAGCTGCTGTATATTATCGGCATTAAGTTAAATCCGCAAAATAAGTTGCAAAAATTACCGCTTATCTTAACCGCACCGAAAGAATCTGCCGATTATTTCTATGTTATTGATAAATTCATTGGAGATACCTTAGGCGAAGAGGCTCGCAGCCTGTATGAGATTATTATTGATGACCCTGTATTGGTTGCTCGTAAGGTGAAGCAATCGATGGTGGAAGTAAAAAACAGTCGTTATGAAAGTGGTGATGCTTATAATTTCAACTGGTCTTTAAAAATCGAAGAAGATTTTATTACGCCATTTATTCCAACTCACGAAAGTATGGCAAATCTGAATTTAAGTCTGGAGCAGTCAAAAGAGCAGCTGGCGGCGAATTTAAGACGAGCATTTTCAGGCATTGTGGCAGGTAACATTAAGCCTGAAACTTCCGATTTGATTGAACAATATGGCGTGTTTAAATTACGGGGCGATCGCAAATTAATGGATCATATGGATAGATTACTCGAAAGTTTTGTGGTTCAACATCGTATGAAAATCCCAACGGGAGATGCTTATCAACCTTGCTATGAAATTGTAAAAGAATAGTAATAAGGGGGCGGTATGTATCTAAAACATATTGAAATCAGTGGCTTTCGGGGAATTAATCATTTATCGCTACAATTACGTCCAAATATGGTGTTAATCGGCGAAAATGCGTGGGGGAAATCAAGCCTGATTGATGCCTTAAGCTTAATTTTTAACTTAGAACATAAATTGTACCAATTCCAGTTTAAAGATTTCCATATTCAATATAGCGATACGCCAAACCAAGTGCGAGACATCACGCTTGTTTTCACTTTTTGTGAAGAAATTGCTGACGATAGCTCGTTACTTCAACTTCCTCCTGCATTGTCGTTCTGTTCATTTTATTTAGAGAACAAACGGTGCATTTCCTTAAAAGTAACAGGAAGATTGTTAGCTGAGCAGATTGGCACTGAATATCAGTTTGTCGATCAAGATTTAAAACCTATCCACATTGAGCAAGCGGAAAAATGGATTAAGCAATTTATTTATCATCATCCTGTTTTCCGCTTACGTGATGCACGGCTAAATAAAAGAGTGCATAACGAGTTATTACTTAATGGTTACAATCAGCCTGATACCGATTTTCAGCGTGAATTAAACGCTCTTTCTTCCTTACTGAAATACTATTTTTTAACCAGCCAAAGCCGCCATTTAATGAAAAATAGTATGCAAGACACCACATTGTGGTGGGAAAAAGTAAAATCACTCTGTCTGCGTTTAAAACAAAATGAAGAGTTGGTGGAGCTGGTTCAACAGCATATTTCAGATCTTTTTCTTTTTAAGCCTAAAGTAGCAGTTATTGAAAAACCGATTATCTTATTTGAAGATTTTAATGCGTTTTTACACCCTCGAATGGTGGCGATTTTCTGGGAGCTACTCAGCGTTCTACCCAGCCAACGTATTACCACAACGAATTCCATTGAATTGCTTTCACAAGTGCCGTTACGCGAAATTGGTCGTTTAGTGCGTTATGACTCTCACACTCAAGCCTATTGGTTGGAACGTCAAAGCATCGGTAGAGAAGATCTGCGTAAATTAACTTTCCATATCCATCACAACAGAGGATTAGCCTTATTTGCAAAAGCGTGGATCTTAGTAGAAGGGGAAACCGAAGTTTGGATTTTAGAAGAGCTGGCAAAATTATTAGAGATCAACTTAGAAATGGAAGGCATCAAAATTGTCGAATTTGCTCAGTGCGGTTTACGCCCTCTTATTAAATATGCAAGAGCGATGGGGATTGAATGGTATGTCTTAACTGATGGCGATGATGCAGGCAAACGCTACGCAGAAACCGTTAAAAGTTTAGACGACGATTTTGCTCAACGCTTAACGGCATTACCGCAAAAAGACATTGAACATTTCTTCTATAAAGCAGGTTTGCGTAATGTATTTATTCGCCTTGCAAATTGGCGTTCTCAGGAAAAATATCCGGTTTCATATATTATCAAAAGAGCTATTCAAAAAAGCTCTAAGCCTGATTTAGCCATAGCCTTAGCGAATGAGATGAGAAATAGAGGCGAACATAGTGTCCCGCCTCTATTTAAAAAATTATTTGCTGATGTGTTAGCGTTGGTTAGAAAATAACGAATAACAAGCGGTTAAATTTTCGGGGAATTTTGCAAATCTTTCCTGAAATTTAACCGCTTGTGTTATTAACTTTCCGCTTTATTAATTAAGAATTGGGTTAAAAGATTGACAGGGCGACCTGTAGCCCCTTTTGCCGCACCTGATTTCCACGCAGTACCGGCAATATCTAAATGTGCCCAAGTGTATTTTTTAGTGAAGTTTGATAAGAACTGCCCTGCAGTAATTGCCCCACCTAAACGTCCGCCGATATTGGCAAGATCGGCAAAATTAGATTTAAGCTGTTCTTGATATTCTTCCCCTAACGGCAAACGCCACGCTTTATCATCTGCTTGTTCGGCAGCCGTTAATAGCTCGTTGGCTAAACTATTAGATGGCGACATTAAGCCACTGTTGTGATTACCTAACGCAATCATACAAGCCCCGGTGAGGGTCGCAATATCAATCACTAACTCTGGATTAAAGCGTTCAACATAAGTGAATGTATCACATAGAACTAAACGTCCTTCGGCGTCCGTATTTAACACCTCAACGGTTAAGCCCGACATTGTAGTAAGAATATCACCCGGGCGGTAAGATTTACCATCAACGGCATTCTCACAGCCTGCTAAAACACCGATAACATTAAGCGGTAATTTCATTTCAGCAATGGCTTTCACTGTACCGTAAACGCTTGCCGCACCGCACATATCGTATTTCATTTCATCCATTGCTTCTGCCGGTTTAATCGATAAACCGCCTGAATCGAAAGTTAAACCTTTGCCAACTAACACAATAGGTTTAGCATCAGGGTTTGGATTGCCTTTATATTCAATTAACGATAAAAACGCTTCGTTTTCAGAACCACGAGAAACCGCTAAATAAGCATTCATTCCTAATTCAGCCATCTGTTTTTCATTAATAATTGTGGTCGATACTGCCTCATAGTCTGCGGCTAAACCTTGAGCCAACTGGGATAAATATTTTGGATTACACACATTCGGCGGGCAATTTGCCACATTTTTGGCACTCGCTACGCCCAATGCTACCGCTTTGCCGTGTTCTAATGCACGCTCGGCTTCTGCTAAATCTTTACGATTTGCGACATTGAACACTACACGACGCAATTCACGGCGAACTTCCGGCTTAATGCTCTTGAAATCATTATAGGCATATTGATTTTCTTGCATTGCCTCAACGGCAAATCGTACATTCCAATAGGCTGATCTGCCTTTAACGTGCAACTCAGTTAAAAAACAGACCATCTCCATTGAGCCAGTTTCATTAATTGTTTGCACGGTTTTTTGAATAATTTGTTTATATTGACGCTCGGTTAATTCACGCTCTTTGCCACAACCAACCAGTAATACACGATCAGCAGGCACATTCGGCACATTGTGTAATAATAATGTTTGCCCTGCTTTGCCTTCTAAATCGCCACGTCTGAGTAGTGAGCTAATATAGCCATTACTTAATTTATCTAATTGTTCCGCAGCAGTACAAAGTCTGCGAGGTTCATAAACCCCAACGACCAAACAAGCGGTTCTTTGTTTTTCAACACTGCCGTTTTTAACACTAAATTCCATTATTTTGTCCCCTATTTATTGTTTCAGTTTAGGTAGAGTGTTCAATAATAAATAAATGCTTAGTATAAATAAAATTTTCAAAAATTTACGCTTTATATTGAAATATCAGCTAATTTTTTGGTCATATAGATGATTTTATTGGTTTTTCTTTTAGTTTGCTTACTTTATACTAGAAGAAATATTGAGGTTTCAAGATTATGGGAGATAAAAATGCGGTTTTTAGGTAAAACATTAATTGCAGGTATGGTTGGATTATTTATTCAAACATCAGCGTTAGCCACCGATGATACTCAAATTAGTCGCTATGAGCAGGCAAAGTTACGCCTTTCTTATGAAGGTGAAGTGGGTAGTTTACTTCAACAACTTTCACAACGTTTGAAAGTAGGTTTTATTGCTTATGATGTTGATACAACTCGTAAAGTGTCAATTCAAAACAGTGCTGAAACCTCTATTAAAAGTATAAATGAGCAAATTGGGAAGCAACTCTCTGATACTGATATTCGCTTTGAAAAAATAGGCGAGCGTTTATTTATGGTGATTTCTGCGAAAGGTGTCGAACCATTATTAAAAGCTCTTCCTCAAAAAGAGCAATTTGTAGGAGATATTATTTTCGATGGCGAGCAGGCAACCCCTCAATCAGCTCCAACTGAAGAAAGCTCAACATCTCAATCAAGCTCAGCGGCGAAAGTTCAACATATTTTTAGCATTGCAACAGATAAAGACAATATTGCAGCAGCAAAAAATAAAAAAGCACCTCAATATAAAACGGTTACTAAGGAAAATTTGGGGCTAAAAAATATTAGGGTAACACCATTAGCAACTTTCTTGATTTTTGATAGCCAAGTAGATGCAGAAAAATTAACCGTAAAAGGGAATTTTGAAGAGTTGGCACAAGGAGAAAATATTGTCGCAATTCTTCACCAAAAATCAGATGCACCGGCTAAGATTGAAATCGCAAATGAGCAAGGTAAAAAATTAATTCTTGAGGTTCATAAAGTAGCATCATCTAAGAAATCTAAAAAATAAATAATGAATTTTACGCACGGTTAAACCGTGCGTAATTTTTCTATAGATGATTTTTCTAGCTAAAAAAGGTATTATTGCATATTCGTATGCAAGACACTTTTGCAAAAAATTGTTAAAAAGAGACCGCTTGTTATAGCTTAGTGTTTCTTAATTTTAGACATTATAGAGAAAAACTGTGATTTTAAGCCGATATTTAACCAAAGAGATATTTAAAAGCCAAGTAGCGATATTGTTTATCCTCTTGCTGATTTTTTTCTGCCAGCAATTAGTTCGAGTTTTAAGTTCTGCCGTAAGTGGTAAAGTACCGGCAGATTTAGTCGTCAGCTTATTAGGGCTGGGAATGCCGACAATGGCACAATTAATGTTGCCGTTATCTCTTTTTATTGCACTATTATTGACACTTGGGCGTTTTTATGCGGAAAGTGAAATTACAGTGATGCGTGCGTGTGGGATCGGGCAAGGTTTATTGGTAAAAGTGGCGATGTTCCTCTCCATTTTTACGACAGCTTTAGCGGTATATAACGTCTTTTGGCTGACTCCTTGGGCGATTAACAAACAAAGTGAAATGTTAGCAGAGGCGAAAGCTAATCCGCGTTTTGCTGCCCTTTCGGCAGGGCAGTTTATGTCGGCAGG